>CBDUCC010000200.1:0-7174 GCA_965365555.1 uncultured Myxococcales bacterium
CGCCTTGAGCACGGCGGTCTCGTCGAGCGCAGCGGGCGCCGTGGGCTTGGCATCCGCTGAGCTGTTCGATGCGCCGTAGCCGAGCGTCCACACGCCTGCCAGCATCACCCCGGTCAGCACGACTGCCAACGGAGAGCCCCATAGATTCCCGAGCCGCACGTCCCCACCATGGCGATCCCGCTCGATCCAGTCAAATTGACGTGAAACGGAGAACGAAGTCAGCCATGATGCGCGCCATGAAGTCGCGCGAGGAGCTTCTTTCCAACTCACTTTTCAAGGTGGCTCGACTCACGTTCGAGGGGCCCGACGGCGGCGAGATCGTTCGCGATGTCATCGAGCATCGCGGAGCAGCCGTGATCCTCCCGCTCCTCGACGATGGCCGGGTCATCTTGATTCGAAACGTCCGTCGGACCGTGGGGAAGACCCTCTGGGAGCTGCCCGCAGGTACCCTCGAGCCCGGTGAGGCCCCCGAAGCATGCGCGATGCGCGAGGTGGAGGAGGAGACGGGCTACCGCGCCGGCACGATCGTGCCGCTGACCGCTTTCTACGCATCCCCAGGCATCCTCGACGAGCGGATGCACGGCTTCCTCGCGACCGACCTCCAGCCAAGTCGACAGTCCCTCGACGCCGACGAGGAGATCGAGGTATTCCCCATCCCCCAATGGCAGGTCCGAGACATGCTCAAGGATGGTCACATCGAGGACGGAAAGAGCATCGCGCTCCTCCTTTATTGGATGCATCTCTATACGCCCTGAGAGCCTGAAACCGAGCTGTCGACGTCGATGGAGCTGCTGAGTCGCATTCAAGACAACTGGATCGTCCTGCTGATCCCGATGATCAGCGCTGCGGTCGGCTGGTTCACGAATGTCGTCGCGATCAAGATGATGTTTCATCCGATCGAGTTCGTCGGAGTCCCTCCTTATCTCGGCTGGCAGGGAGTCATCCCGGCCAATGCCCTTCGGCTCGCCAAGGTCTCGAACAGCTTGATTACGGAAAAGCTTCTCTCGCTCAGGGAGCTATTCGACGAGACCTTCAACGCAGACGCGTTCACGGGAAAGCTCGGAGCCGTCATCGACGACGTCACCGAACAGATCATCGACGAGGTGGCCAACAAGCATGCCAAAGCGATGTGGGACAGTGCCGGCGAGTTCATGCAGAACAAAGTCCGAGAGCGCGTACGTGAAGAGGTCGTCGAAGTCTCACATGCCATCGCGCTGGACATGGCGGACGATATCGATCGGATCCTGGATATCGAGCGCACAGTGCTCGAAGCCATCGAACGACACAAAGCACTCATGGGTGAGATGTTCTACGAGGTCGGACGCCAGGAATTCAAGTTCATCGAGCGCTCCGGCCTCTACTTCGGCTTCCTCTTCGGAATCGTACAGATGATCGTCTGGGTGCTCTATCCGGCCCCGTGGATTCTTCCTGCCGCCGGATTTGGTGTCGGCTATTTCACGAACTGGGTCGCGATCAAGCTGGTGTTCGCGCCGCGGGAACCCGTTCGAATCGGACCCATCGCGGTGCAGGGCTTGTTCCACAAGCGGCAACCCGAAGTCGCCGAAGCCTTCGGGCGGATCGTTGCGACGCGGGTTCTGAACGCCGACAACATCGTCCAAACCGTGATGGAGAGCGATGGCATCGATCACATGAATGCGATCGTCGAGCGCCGGGTCGGGGACCTCATCGCGAAGTACGAGGCTCACCCGATGGCCGCGTTGGTCCTTCCCGAAGAGCAGCGGCCAGCGATCCGCGCCGAGGTCCTCGAGCGAATCAAGAACGAGTGGCCGAAGCCCGGCGGGTTCTTTCACACCTTCGCGGGCGAGTCCGTCGACCTCCACGGCGAGCTCGAGCGACGCATGAAAGCCCTCGATCGAGAGAGCTACGAAGGCGTATTGCGACCGGCCTTCCAGCAAGACGAATGGAAGCTGATCGCCGCAGGCGCCGTCCTCGGAACGCTCGCCGGCTTCCTTCAGCTCGTTTACATCTTCGGAGACGCGATGGAGCGGCTCAATCGCTGAGCACCCGGGTGCTGGCCGATCCGCTCAGCAACCGCTAAAAGAGGGAACCGTGCAGAACACCGCCACGCTCCTCGTCTGTTGTCCTGATCGCAAAGGGCTCGTCGCCGCACTCGCCCAGGTGCTCTACGGGCATGGCGCCAACATCCTCGATGCCGATCAGCACACCGATCCGGTGGCCGGCCAGTTCTTCCAGCGGATCAAGTTCGACATGTCCGAGCTCCACACCGATCGGCGCAGCCTGGAGCAGGCCGTAGCGGAGGTCGCGGAGCGCTTCTCGATGAGTTGGCGCCTCTGCGATCTCGAACACCGTTACAGGACCGCGGTGTTCGTCTCGAAGTACGACCACTGCCTCTACGATCTCTTGCTTCGGCAACGGTCCGGCGAGCTGGCGACCGACATCCCCCTCATCATCAGCAATCACGCCGACCTCGAACCCGTCGCCGAACAATTCGGGATCCCGTTCCATCATCTTCCGATTACCAAGGAGAACAAGCCCGAGCAGGAGCGCGCCGTGCTCGACCTCCTGCAGGAAGCCGAGATCGATCTGGTGGTGCTCGCGCGCTACATGCAGATCTTGAGCGACGACTTCCTCAACGCGTTCAGCGGCCAGGTGATCAACATCCACCATTCGTTTCTCCCTGCCTTCATGGGGAGCAAGCCCTACCACCGTGCATTCGAGCGGGGCGTCAAGCTCATCGGAGCCACCGCGCACTACGCGACCGCTGAGCTCGATGAAGGTCCGATCATCGAACAGGACGTCGTTCGCTGCTCGCATCGCGACTCCGTCCAAGATCTCGTACGCAAAGGGCGCGATCTCGAGAAGGTCGTCCTAGCGCGGGCGGTGCGTTGGCATCTCGACGACCGGGTACTGGTATACGACAACAAGACCGTCGTCTTCGACTAGGAGAAAACATGTCCGACCGAGTTCAAGTCACGATCGACAATGCGATTGCAAGCGTTCGCCTCTCCCGGCCAGACAAGCTCAATGCACTGGATGCTGAGATGTTCGACGCCCTCATCGGCGCTGGCAAGCGGATCATGGCGGACAACTCGATCCGAGCGGTGGTCTTGCACGGCGAAGGTCGAGGTTTCTGCTCCGGGCTCGATTTCATGTCGTTCATGGGGAAGCCCGACTTGATGCAGCGCTTGCTGGCAAAGGGCGATGAGAGCCCGGCCAACGTGGCGCAGCGCGTCGCCTGGATCTGGCAAGAAGTTCAAGTGCCAGTGATCGCCGCCGTGCACGGAATGGCCTACGGCGGCGGTCTCCAGATCGCCCTCGGAGCCGACCTTCGATACGTCACTGCGGACGCACAACTCTCGGTGATGGAGATCAAGTGGGGACTGATCCCCGACATGAGCATCACCCAGACCCTACCCCGATTGATTCCGCTCGACCTCGCCAAAGAGCTGACGTTCACGGGGCGAGTTCTTTCGGGCGAGGAGTCGGTCCGGCTCGGCCTGGCAACCAGAGTCAGTGACGATCCGTTGGCCGATGCACTGGCGACGGCAAAGCTGATTGCGAGCAAGTCACCTCACGCGATTCGTGCTGGGAAGACCCTGCTCAACGACGCCCCGGCCATGTCGCGAGCGGATGCACTGAAGCTCGAGACGGCCCTCCAAGTCGGGTTGCTCGGAAGCCCGAATCAGATGGAAGCCGTCCAGGCCAACATGATGAAGCGGGATCCGGCCTTCGCCGACCCCGAGTAGCCCTATCCTGCCTCGGGAGGCCTCGAAACCCGTGGTTGGTACTTGCAGCAGTCAGGCGGGCAAACATCGGGCGCCGGTCCGCGCTTGCCAACCGCCTGTCGGGTGCTCGTCTTGCCAAGGCGCTCCTCGATCAGCTCGCGAATCATTCCAACGAAGGCTGGGTGCGTGCCCACCGTCTCGGCACGCGTGAGCGTCATCCCTAGCCCGGTCGCGTGCTCTTGGGCCTCGTGGTCGAGGTCCCAAACGACTTCCATGTGGTCCGAGATGAAACCTATGGGAGCAACGATCACGTCTTTGACGTTTATCTGCGAAAGCGCATCGAGGTGCTCGAGAATGTCAGGTCCGAGCCAGGGGACGTGCGGAGGACCGCTACGGCTTTGATACACGAGCTGCCAGCGCTCGTGACGCGCACCCTCAGCGACTAGACGGGCGGTCTCCTCAAGCTGCGCAACGTAATCGCATGTCGCCGCCATCGCGTCAGGAATGCTGTGCGCGCTGAACGCGACGCGAGCACACTCGCGGCGCTCCTTTGGCAGCGTTTCGAGGGCGGCCAGCAGCCGATCGACATTCGCCTCGATGAAGGCGGGATGGTTGTAGAAGACGCGAAGCTTGTCGATGGTGGGCGCGCCCTCCCCGAGCTCCTGCCTGGCTTGCTCGATATTCTCTCGATATTGACGGCAGCCGCTGTAACTGCTGTAGGCGGAGGTGACGAATGCAATCGCCTTCCTCTTCCCGTCGTCACGCATCTCGCGGAGCGTATCCGTGAGGAACGGATGCCAATTGCGATTGCCCCAATACACCGGCAAGTCGATCTCGGCGCGCGCCAGCTCTTCCTCGAGAGCCGCCAGCAACGCCCGGTTCTGGTCGTTGATTGGACTCTTGCCGTCGAAGTGGTTGTAGTGAACCGCAACCTCTTTGAGACGATCGGGCGGGACGTTCTTGCCACGCACGACATTCTCGAGAAACGGCATTACATCTGCACGCTGCTCCGGACCTCCAAACGAGACCAGAATCACGCTGTCATATTCCTGATCGGTGTCGCCCACGTCGGAACTCTCGCGCCGAAGCGTGGCTGTTGCAAGCCAAGACTCTTGCCAAGCGACAGCAGCTGTGCTCTAGCTTGACCGTGCGGATCACGATTCTGGGAAGCGGGAGCGAGGGGAACTCGCTCCTGCTAGACACCGGAAAAACGCGGCTTCTCGTCGACGCCGGTTTGTCGTACCGCCGACTCGTCAAGCGCTTTCAGACGCTGGGCCGAACACCGCCGGTCGATGTATCGGCCGTCCTCGTCACCCATGGCCATGCCGACCACGCGACCCATGCGTCGACCTACGCGGCGCGGCTGCACTGTCCTGTACGCGCGACCGAGCACACGATGAAGGGGCTTCGGCTTCGGGAGAGTACGGCCACCGAAGCGTTTCCGGTCGGGCGCACCTTTCGCATCGGCGACATCGCGATACACGCTCGTGCAATCCCGCACGACGCGCATCAGGTCGCTTTGCGCTTCGAAAGCACGTCCGGCTGCATCGCCCTGGTCACCGACCTCGGCCATGTCCCCAAAGGGCTTGCTCATTTCCTCGACGGATGCGACTCGCTTCTCTTGGAGAGTAACCACGACGAAGACATGCTCGCTCATGGACCGTACCCGGCGGCGTTGAAGCGCCGCGTCGGAGGACCGCTCGGCCATCTCTCGAACGCTCAGGCAAGCGACCTGCTGGCCGATCTTCCCCACACTCCGAGCGAGGTGGTCCTGATGCACCTCTCTGAGACGAACAACTCGGCGGAAATGGCTCGTTGCTCCGCAGAAGCCGCGCTCGGTCACGGGCCAACCCGGCTTCGAATTGCCCAGCAACGAGAGCCTACCGAGCTGGGTCCGGCCCAAGAACGACAGCTGCAACTGGGCTTGTACGGATAGCCCGATGGCGCTTTGGTACGACGAAACTCTGGACGATCACACTCGACTCGGCCTCCGAGTGAAGGAAACGCTCTTTTCCGAGCAGAGCCGCTTTCAGAAGGTCGAGGTGATCGATACGTTCAGTTTCGGGCGCGTCCTGGTGATCGACGACGTATTCATGACCAGCGAGTACGACGAGTTCCTCTACCACGAGATGCTAGCGCACCCTGCCCTCGTTACAGCACCCCAGGTCGACCGAGTGTTGGTCATCGGCGGCGGGGACGGCGGAACCGTCCGCGAAGTGTTGCGCCACCAAGACGTCAAGGAATGCGTGATGATCGAGATCGACGAGCTCGTCGTGGAAGCCTCGAAGCGATTCCTGCCAGGCATTGGCACGGCCTGGGACGACCCGCGCCTGGACCTGCGCTACATCGACGCGATCGAGTACGTGACCAAGAGCCAAGAAGAGAAGTACGACGTCATACTCCTGGACGGAACGGATCCGGTGGGGCCCGGGGCGGTACTCTTCGCCGAGAGCTTCTACCAAGCATGCAAGCAGATGCTGACGGAGGACGGCGTCATGGCGCTCCAGAGCGAGTCGCCGCTGTTGATGATGGATCTGTTCGTCGAGGTGCAGCACAAGCTGCGCGCGCTCTTCGCCGAGGTGCACCCGTACTTGGGACCCGTGCCGCTCTATGGAACAGGCACCTGGAGTTGGACTTGGTGCTCGGACACCGGAGAGCCATTGCGCCCGCTTGCCGAACGTCAGGAAGCCATCGTCACAGCATCGAAAGCGTACAACGCAGAGTTGCATCAGGCGATGTTCGCACTTCCGAACTACGTGAAACGCGCGTTGAAGCTCTGAGGGGTGGGAGGCAGCCTGGTCGCTACCAGGTCAGGACGAGTTTTCCGAAGGTCTCGTTCTGGTCCATGCGCGCATGCGCGGACTGAACGTCCGTCATGGGAAGAGTGTCATCGACGATGGGGCGGAGTGCTCCGGTAGCGAATTTCGGAAGCACGTCCCTCGTGAACAGGCCGGTGAGCTCGGCCTTTTCTTCGGCGGAGCGGCTGCGCAGAACCGATCCGTGGATGGAGGCCCGCTTCGCGAGAAGCTGGCCGAGATGGAGATCTCCCTTCACGCCGCCCATGAGCCCGATGACGACGAGCCGCCCTCGCTTTGCGATCACCTGAACGTTCTGCTCGAGGTAGGCGGCGCCGATCGTGTCGAGGATGACGTCCACCCCCGAAGGAGCCACTGATCTCACGTTGCTGGCGAACGCGCCGTCCTCGACGAGGATCGCATGCCCGAGCCCGAGTGCGGTGCAGCGTGGGAGCTTGTGAGCGGTACGCGAGGTGCCGATCGATGTTGCGCCCAAGACCTGTGCGAGTTGAATGGCGGCGGTGCCGACGCCGCTCGCCACCGCATGAATGAGGAGGCTCTTGCCTTCGCCGAGTCCCCCCTGAAGGACGACGGCATCGTAGGCAGTGACGAACACCTCGGGGATCGCTGCGGCTTCTTGGAAAGACATGGCTTGCGGAACAAGCATCAGCT
>CBDUCC010000201.1:0-7152 GCA_965365555.1 uncultured Myxococcales bacterium
CTGGGCGGACGCGCATCGAGAGTGGATCATCATCGGAGTGGCCCTGCCCGCAGGCGCCGGTGGTGTCGGTGGTGTCGGCGGCAACGCCGGCGTCGGTGGCGTCGGCGGCAGCGCCGGTGCCGGTGGCGACGGTGGCACCGGCGGCATGCCGGCGGGGACTCCGGAGCTTCTGTCCGAGTGGGGCCTTTTCAAGAGCATTGCTGACCAAATCCCCGAGGACGGTGTCATCCCCTACGAGGTGACGTCGGCCCTCTTCACCGACAGCGCCGTGAAGTTTCGCTTCGTCCAGCTTCCCGACGGCGAGCAAATCCACTACTCGGAGACCGAGCGGTGGACGAACCCGCCTGGAACGATCTACGTGAAGACCTTCGCGTACCCGGTGGACGCCACGCAGCCGGAGCTCGGCTACCAGCTCATCGAAACCCGCCTCCTCGTCTTTCAGGAGGACGGCCTCGCTGTCTGGACGTACGTCTACCCGGAGGGAGACAACAGCGATGCGAAACGCATCAGCTATGGCCCGGTGATCGACGTGTCCTACACCGACGAGAACGGCGAGCCCGTCGAGCTCGCCTACGAGGTGCCCAGCGTCCCGATGTGTAGGGACTGCCACGGTGTCGGTGCCAACGCGCGGTCGCTCGGGCCGTCCACGGGCATGCTGAACCGCGACGCCGACTACGGCGGAGAGGTCGGCGTCCAAAACCAAATCGACTACATGCACAGCCTGAACATGTTCGACTCGGAGCCAAATCCGGTCGTCGAAGATCGAACGACGTACGTGTCGAAGCCGGCCACGAACCCCGAGGCGGACCTGCACGACCGCGTTCGCTCGTACCTCGACTCGAACTGCGCTCACTGCCACGCGCCGGCGCCCTTCGGTTTGGTGGAAGACAAAGGGCTCTACGTGGACTACCAAAGCATGGATCCGGTCAACGGGAGTAGCTTCTTCAACTGGGGCGTCTGCAAGCCGCACTCGTCCGGCGGCAATGGTCTGGACTGTGACCAGCCACTCGACGTCGTGCCGGGCGATCCCGATAACTCCTTTTTGATTTGTCGGATGGAATCGGTCGCCGCCGGTGAGCGCATGGCGCCCGTCGGACGAACCACGGTTCACGGAGACGGCGTCGAGTTGCTCCGAGAGTGGGTGACGGAGCTCCCGAGCCTGTTCGAGGGCGTGGACGCCGGTTGCCCTTAGTAACGACCGATGGCTCAGATCTCTCGGGCAGCGGCGGTGAGCGTCTTAGCGCTCGTCGCCGCGTGCGGCGACCCTGCAAGCCCGCAGGCCGAAGAAGAAGAACGCAACGGCGCACCAGAAGCGTCGCCGTCGCTACCCTGGCCGCTGACCCAGTTCCCAGAGCTTCCCGAGGTCGCTCGGGAGGTCCCGGAAGCGCGCGTCGAGCTCGGCAATCTGTTGTTCTACGACCCGATTCTCTCCTCGGACCAAGAGACCGCCTGCGCGACCTGCCACAGCGAGTTCTGGGGCATGAGCGACGCCCTACCCGTGTCCGTCGGCAACGGCGCGGGACCTTTGGCGGGACCCGGGCGCGAGGGCCCGAACACCCTCCGCCGGAACTCGCCTGCCCTCTTCAACTTGGCGTTTCGACGCAGCTTCAACTGGGATGGCGGCGCCGAGTCGATGGAGCAGCAAGCGCTGATGCCACTGTTGGCGGCCGACGAGATGAATCTACATCCCGACGACGCGGTCGCAGAGCTTGAGGCCATCCCGGAGTACGTCGAGCGGTTCACCGAGGCGTTCCCAGACAACCCCGGCGTCAGCGTCGACAACCTCGCGTCGGCCCTCGCGGCGTTCCAGCGGACGATGGTCTCAGACCGGTCACTCTACGACGCCTACGCGCGAGGACAGACGGAGGTATTCGACGACGGGCTGGTCGAGGGCATGTTTCTCTTCGCCGAGATGGGATGCAGCGATTGCCACGTCCCGCCCCTGTTCGAATCCGAGACCTTCGCGAATCGCAACATCGAAGAACTCGAGGGGGTCATCGACGATGGTCGCGCAGAGGTCACAGGAAGCACCGACGACATCCGGAAATTCCGTACGCCGACGTTGCGCAACGCGTTCGTCACCGAGCCCTACTTTCACGACGGCTCCGTGAAGGAGCTCAGCGACGCGGTTCGGCACGAGCTCGAGCAGAGCGGCCTTCCGTTTACCGACCAAGAGGCAGACCTCATCTTTCGCTTCATCGACGAAGCGCTTCGCGACGACAGCCGAAGCGCCATTCGGCCACGAAACGTGCCGAGTGGTCTGCCCACGCCACTCGACGGCGTCATCTTCCCTGGCCGCTAGCTCAATCGACCAGGAGCCTGCTTTCGTCCACGAAGCCCTCGTCCTCGATGAGGTCAATACGGCTTCGGGCGAAGCGTCGGGCCGCGGCGGCGGCTCGCTCGCCCTTGCCCTGGTCGAGACACCACTGGGCGTGCTCGCTGAGGAGCGAGAGCTCGACGGCGCGGCCGAGCGTCATCGCGAACCGACGCGCCCCGGCTTCGACCAGCTCGCGTTCGGCGAGATTGCGGTCGAGCCATGCGCCCGCGTGACGAACCGCAGCGCGGGCCCGCTCGGCTGCAGCTTCGAGCCTCGGATCGGTCACCCCGCCGAGCGCCCGCTCGATTTCGCCGGCGAAAGCCTGCCAGATCCCGTCCTGCTTCAGCGCGCGCAGCGTATCGAGCGAGAGCACGTTGGTGGTGCCCTCCCAGATCGGAAGCACCTGAGCATCCATGAGGAGCTTGGGGAGCCCGGTGTCGTGTACGTACCCGGCGCCTCCGAACGCCTCGAGGGTCTCGGAGGCAATTGCCACTGCCTGCTTACCGGTGGCCAGCTTCGCGATGGGCGTGAGGAGCCGACTGGCCAGCTCTTCCTCGGCCGTCGCCTCTGCGCTCTCGATTCGACCCAGCAGCTCGACGACGCGAAAGGTCAGTAGAAACGCGCCCTGCGACTCCGCCACCATCTCGGCCAAGGTGTCGACGTGAAGCGGCTTTTCGATCAGTCGGGCGCCAAAGGCCTCGCGCTTGTCCGCGTAGTCGCGAGCCAGCGCGATCGCGCGCCGCATGCCGAGCGTCGCTCCCACCGCGTTCCAGGTCCGCGTGACGTTTAGCATCGGTGTGATGCTGCGGACTCCATTCTGCAGCCCGGCGACCGGAACGGCCTCGACACCGTCGAGCGTGAGCTCCGCAGTCGGGACCTTGCGGGTGCCGAGCTTGTCCTTGAGGCGGTTGATCCGAAGCCCTTGGAGTCGGCCACTCGCATCGCGGAGCTCGACGTAGAACATCGCGAGCCCGCGACCGCCGGGAGGATTGCCCTCGGGGCGTGCCAGCGTGAGCGCCATGTCGGCGGTGGTGGCCGAGGTGAACCACTTGGTGCCGTAGAGCCGCCAGCGGTCGCCGTCCTGGCGCGCTACGGTCTCGGTCCGTCCGACATCGGACCCCCCAGTGCGCTCGGTCATCCATTGACCGGAAGTCCACATGCGCTCCGGATCCCGCGAGAGCAGCTTCGGCAGCGCGCGTTCGAGAAGGAGGTCGTTGCCGGAGGCGATGAGCGTGGCCGCCGCGCCATCCGTCATCGCGAGCGGGCAGTTGTACACGTCGAGCGAGGCTTGAACCAGGTAGTTCATGGCATGCTGATGCACGCGCGCGTAGGGGCCGAGCTCTCGATCGTAGCCGGCGGCGACGAGCCCATGCTCCGCGGCGATGACCTGCCCTCGCTTCCACACCTCGGTGACCTCGACGTGGTCGATGCGATTTCCCCAAGCGTCCCATCGCGTGTGCACCGGATCGTTGTCGAGGTCGGCGAGTGAGAGCTCGTAGAGCGCCCCTCCGCTCTGCTCGCCGAGGTCCCGATACTCCGGCTCGAAGCGCTCGCGAAGCTCGATGGGCAGCGTGCGTTCGAGGTATTCTCGAAAGAGCGCGTCGGAATCGTATTGATTTCCGAGCGTAGGTGGGGTCTGGAAGAACGACATTTGTTACCCGTGTCCGCAGAAATGGCTTTTCGCTGAAACGAGCGTACGGTTGCTTGGCCCTAGAGTCAACGCCGAAGGGCCGGTGTCCGGCCGCAAAGTGCTAGAGGATACGCATGCTCCCGATCAAGGTCGCCACCGCGTCGCTCAATCAGACGCCCCTCGACTGGGCCGGCAATCAGGCCCGAATCGAGGCGGCGATTCGGGAGGCCAAGGCACAGGAGGTCTCGTTGCTCGTGCTGCCCGAGCTCTGCACGACCGGATACGGATGCGAGGACGCGTTCCTCGGCCCCGACGTAGCGAACCGCGCCTGGGCAATGCTGATGGCGGTCGTCCCGCAGACCGCGGAGATGGTCGTGAGCGTGGGCATGCCAGTTCGACGTCGAGGCGGCCTCTACAACACGGCCTGCATCGTGGCGGACGGCCGGATCGCCGGCTTCGCGGCGAAGGAGCATCTAGCGGGCGAAGGGCTCCACTACGAACCCCGCTGGTTCAAGTCGTGGCCGAACCACCAGGTCGTCGAGCTCGAGCGCGACGGCCAGAGCTATCCGTTCGGGGACGTCTTCTTCGACTTCGAGGGGGTGCGCGTTGGCTTCGAGATCTGCGAAGACGCCTGGGTCGCTCAGCGCCGGGGCGCTCTCGATGGTCATGCGATGGACATCATCGTGAACCCGAGCGCAAGCCATTTTGCCTTCGGCAAGAACGCCGTGCGCGAACGGCTCGTGCTCGAGGGGTCGCGGTCGATGGCCGTGGCCTACCTGTACTCGAATCTGCTCGGCAACGAGGCCGGACGGGTGATCTACGACGGCGGTTGCTACATTGCCCAGAACGGCAAGATGCTCGCAGAGTCGGCCCGTCTCACGTTCGCAGACTGGGCTCTGACGACCGCGGTGATCGACGTGGAAGCCTCGCGGACCGAGCAAGTTCGAACTACGAGCTTCAAGGCGGACAGTAGCGACCCCGGATCGAAGCGCATCAGCGTCGGTTTCGAATTGCCGCGGGCGAAGATGGTGCGAACCGAACCGCAAAAACCCGCATGGGAGAAGAGCGAGAGCCACAAGGAAGAAGAGCTGATGCGTTCCCTGACGCTGGCGCTCTTCGACTATCTGCGGAAGAGCCGCTCGCGGGGTTTCGTCCTCAGCATCAGTGGCGGCGCAGATTCGGCCGCGGCTGCGTGTCTGGTCTCCTTGATGGTCGATCGGGCTCTGGAGGAGCTCGGCCCGAAGCGCTTCGCGGAAAAAGTGGGGCTCGAAGCGCAGCCGAACGCCAAGGCCTGGGTCGCAGAGCTTCTGTGTTGTGCCTATCAGCCTACGGACAACAGCAGCGAGGTCACCCAAAGCGCCGCGACTCGGCTCGCAACAGCGCTCGGCGCGACGTTCTCCGTCTTACACGTTCAACAGATCGTCGACGCCTACGAGCAGCTCATCGGCGAGGCGGTGGGCCGGACGCTCACCTGGGACCAGGACGACATCACCCTTCAGAACATCCAAGCGCGAGCCCGGGGACCGAGCGTGTGGATGCTTGCCAACATGCGCGGCGCCCTACTCTTGTCGACCAGCAATCGCTCGGAGGCGGCTGTTGGATATGCGACGATGGATGGCGACACCTGCGGCGGACTGAGCCCGATTGCAGGCATCGACAAGGCGTTCCTGCGGCACTGGCTGCGCTGGCTCGAGACGGAAGGTCCGGTCGGAATGAGCCCGGTCCAGGCCCTGCACGAGGTGAACGTCCAAACGCCGACCGCGGAGCTGCGCCCGCCCGAAAGCGAGCAGACCGACGAAGGGGACCTGATGCCCTACCCGATCCTCGACGTCATCGAGCGACTGGCGATCGGGGACAAGCTGCCGCCCGCAGACTGCTTGGAAGTCCTGCAAAGCGAGTTTCCCGAGCATTCGGAGGACACCCTTCGCGCTTGGGTGAAGCGATTCTTCCAGCTGTGGTCCCGCAACCAATGGAAGCGGGAGCGGTATGCGCCGTCGTTCCACGTGGACGACAAGAATCTCGACCCGAAGACCTGGTGTCGCTTTCCGATCCTTTCGGGCGGATTCGCCAAGGAGCTATCGGAGCTCTAGGACTTCTGCGACCATTCGCTCGATCTCTTCTCGGACCGTCTCCGGCTGCTCCATGGCGAGGAAGTGAGTCGCGCCGTCGAGCACGAGCAGGCGCGTGTCGGGCCGGATGTCCATCACAGCGTCGCGCGAAGCCCGAGTGAACGGCGGCGCGTCGTGCTCCCGGGTGAGCAAGGTGATGGGACACCGGACGCGTCGAAGCGGTCGATATGGGTTGACCGTGGCGACGGCGAAGGTCTTGGCTTCCCATTCCCGTTCGCAACTCAGCCGAACTCCACCGTCGGCCGCCGGCACCGTACCGCCTGCGACGTAGTCTTCGATCCAGTCGCGCTCCCAGGTCTTGAAGGGACCCTTCCCCACGTAGTTGTCGACCGCCGCGGCTCGTGACGAAAACTCCATTCGACGCTTGGCCGCCATGGCAGCGATTGGGATCAAACGCTGCGAAAGACCGAAGAAGCGAGCGACGCCGAGGCGAAACACGTAGCTCGGCGGAGTGACCACAGGGTCGATCAGGACGAGCCCACGCACGAGGTCCGGGCGGGCCGCGGCCACCTGCATGCTGACCGTGGCCCCCATGGAATGTCCCGCGAGAACGACGGGTCGAGCGAGAGCGTCGATGAACGCAGTTAGGTCCTGGCAGAACGGTCGCCAGGATCGGAGCGATCGGGGATCGGCGGGCGCGTTGCTGAAGCCATGCCCACGGGCGTCCATGGCGTAGACGTCGAGGGAGGGATCCAGGGCCTCGATCAGTCGGCGGTACGTGCCCGCATTGAATCCCGTGGCGTGTGCGAAGTGAACCGTGGCACAGGCCGCCCCATCGGCGGGCCGATGAAGAACGGAGAACTCGCCGTGCTTTTCTCGCTCGACCCCTCTCACGACGACTTCGGTGTGACCCTCTTGAAGACCCGGGCCACGAGGCCGTCTGGCACATCGTCGCCGACGTGGCCCAGGATCAGGTTGCGATCACCGCTCTCGACAAACTCCTGGAGACGGACACCGATCTCGCAGCGACAGTCATGCGTTCTGTTGAGCAATCTCCTCGCACGCTGGTCGAGATCATGGCGCCGGCCGACGCTCTCCAACGGCTCGGTGATGCAGGGGTCCTCGAAACGGACAGG
>CBDUCC010000202.1:0-7122 GCA_965365555.1 uncultured Myxococcales bacterium
GCACGATCTTGCACTTCTCACAAATCTTTCTGACGCTTGGTCGAACCTTCATGTCAGCCTCTCTTTGATTCGTCCTCTCGTCGGGTCGTACGGGGAAACCTCAACCGTCACACCGTCACCGGGAAGCAGCTTTACCGTGACCTGTCTGGCCTTGCTCGACACCGACGCAGTGATCTCTGCGCCATCGTCAAGCCTCACTCGGTAGAGCGCCCTCGGTAGCACCTCTTGAATGGTGCCGCGGGCGGTTATCGCTTCAGTCATCCCTCGCTATTCAACCCCAATCGCTTTCTTAATTCGTTCCGTAATTTCTTCTAACGTTCCGACACCTTGCACGGTCTCCACGAGCCCCTTGGCGTCGTAGTGGGCGAGCACCGGTTCGGTCTTCGCTTTGTATTCTTCGAACCGCTTCCGAACGACTTCCTCGGTGTCGTCCGATCGCTGCACGATCTTCGTCCCCCCGCAGTTGACACACTCTCCGTTTTGGGGCGGCGGAGTATAGCGGACATGGTAGGTCTGTCCACAGTCCAAGCAGACCCGGCGACCGGTGACCCGCTCGATGATGTCTTCGAGCGCGACGTCGAGGGAAACCACCCGGTCGATGCGCCGCCCGAGCTTCTCGAGAAGGCTGTCGAGAGCCTCGGCTTGAGCCACCGTCCTCGGATAACCATCGAAGATTGCACCGTTTTTGGCGTCATCCTGGGTGAGGCGTTGATTGATGAGATCGAGCACGAGGCTGTCCGGCACCAACTTTCCAGCAGACATGTACTCGTCGAACTTCTGTCCGAGCTCCGAGCCCGACTTCCGCTCTGCACGCATCATGTCACCGGTCGAGATCTGGGGGACGCCCAGAAGATCGATCAAGAACTTGGCCTGGGTACCCTTGCCTGCGCCGGGCGGTCCGAAAAGAAGCAGATCCATTACGCATTCCTCGCACGAATCCGGGAGCCCTTGGCCCCGGTCAATCCCTCGTAGTGCCGCGTGATCAGATGGCTCTCGACCTGCTGCGCGAAGTCGAGTGCAACGCCGACGACGATCATGAGCGACGTCCCACCGAGATAGAATGGCACGTTCCATCGGGCCTGAAGAAGGGTCGGGACCGTGACGACAGCAGCCACGTACAAAGCGCCGCCCACCGTGATGCGAGTGACGACTGCATCGATGTACTCAGCGGTCGCCTTTCCAGGTCGAACCCCGGGCACGAACGCGCTCTGCTTCTTGAGATTCTCTGCGACATCGACCGGCTGGAACGTAATGGCGGTGTAGAAGAAGCAGAAGAAGATCGTCATTACTGCGAAGACCACGATGTAGACCCAACCGCCTGGGACGAGGTTGTTGCTGATCCAACGCATGGCGTCCGACAGGTAGGGAATGTTGGTGCCGGCAAGGGTCACAGGAAACATCATCAACGATGACGTGAAGATCGGTGGAATGACGCCAGCCATGTTCACTCGAAGCGGCAGGTGAGACTGCTGGCCGCCATACATCTTCCGCCCGATCATTCGCTTGGCATAGGTGATGGGGAGTCGTCGCTGCGCCCGCTCGAAGAAGACGATGAATGCCGTGGTCCCGAGCGCGATCACCAGAAGCAGCATCAGGTCGATCGGCTGGAGCTCGCCGAGCTTGAACTGCTCGATCGTCATGAATAGTGCATCGGGCAAATTGGCGACGATTCCCGCGAAAATGATGAGCGAAATGCCGTTGCCGAGCCCGCGCTCGGTGATCTGCTCGCCGAGCCACATGAGGAACGAGGTGCCCGTGGTGAGCGCCAACACCGTCATCAGACGGAACGTCCAACCTGGGTTGTGGACGATGTCCCCGGAGGTGGAGCTGTCGTTCCAACCCTCCCACAACATCGCGAGCCCCATGCTCTGAAAGACGCTGAGCGCGACCGTACCGTAACGGGTGTACTGGTTGATCTTCCGCTGACCGGCCTCCCCCTCCTTGCGGAGCTCCATGAGGGACGGAACGACGACGGTCATCAACGACAAAATGATGCTCGCCGAAACGTACGGCATGATGTTGAGCGCGAAAATCGACGCCTGCTCGAGCGCTCCGCCCGAGAACAGGTTGAACATGCTCAAGAAGCCGCCCGACTGCCCGGCCACGTACTTCCGCATGGCCGCCCGATCGACGCCGGGAGTCGTGACGAAGATCCCGATTCGATAGATGGCCAGCATTCCGAGCGTGAACAGAATGCGGCGACGAAGCTCTGGGATTCGGAAGATGTTCGCGACAGTGCTCATGGCGTGTAGGGGCTTTCGTTCTTCAAGAGGCGGGCGTGCCGACTAGCTCGACGCTTCCACCCGCTTGTTCGATCTTCTGCGTGGCGGCCGCGCTCGCGGCATGGACTTTGACGGTCAGAGCTCGATCGAGCTCGCCGTCGCCGAGAACCTTAATAATGTCCACTTTGCGCTTGATGAGGCCAGCTTCTCGCAGAGCCGCCTCATCGACCGTCGCACCGGCATCGAACCGGCTGAGATCCTTGACGTTTACGGTTCCCACCTTCTTGCTGAAGGGATTGTGGAAGCCGCGCTTCGGGATTCGACGGTACAGGGGCATCTGCCCGCCTTCGAAGCCCAGCTTGCTGAAGTTGCCGGGATGACGGGCTTTTTGGCCCTTCTGTCCGTGCCCTGCCGTTTTACCGAGGCCGGAGCCCGGACCGCGGCCCTTGCGTCGCTTCCCGCGAACCGCGCCATCGGCGGGGCGGAGCCGCGACAAGATCGGGGTATCGTTCTGCTCACTCATGGACTTCCTCAACTTGAACGAGGTGGAGCACCTTCTTGACCATCCCGCGGAAGGACGGGGTGTTGTCGACCACCACCTCGGAGTTTGGACCGCGCAGCCCGAGGCCCTTGAGCACACGACGCTGCCTGTCCATACGGCCGATCCCGCTTCTGATCTGGGTGACTTTGAGTTTCTTTGCACTCATGACTGCCTCTTTCAGGATGCGCTCGCCTCGGCCGGAGTCTCGACCGGAGCCTCAGCCGGAGCCTCGGCCGGAGCCTCGGCGGCACCCTCCGTCTTCGGAGCGTGCTCGTACTGTTGGATGTCGCCTTTGCGGCGTGTGCGGCGGCGGGCGACTTGAGCCGGCGACTCGAGCTCTTTGAGTGCGGCGACCGTCGCATTGACGACGTTGTGAGGATTGGTCGTGCCAAGAATCTTCGCGAGCACGTCTTTCACCCCCGCCGCTTCGAGCACGGGTCGCATCGCTCCACCCGCGATGACCCCAGTACCTTCCGAAGCCGGTCGCAAGATGATGCGGCCAGCGCCCGAATGCCCGACGACGCGATGCGGGATCGTACGACCGCTGAGCGGAACCCGGAAGAGGTTCTTCTTGGCGGAGTCCGTACCCTTTCGAATCGACTCAGGCACCTCATTGGCCTTGCCCATGCCAACACCGACATGACCATTACCGTCGCCGACGACGACGAGTGCGCTGAAGCTGAACCGGCGACCGCCCTTCACGACCTTCGCGACGCGGTTGATGAAGATCACCCGGTCGGTGAGATCCTCGAGCGAATTGGGATCGATGATTTCGTCCTTGTATGCCATCTCGTCCTCAGAACTTCAGACCCGCTTCGCGCGCCGACTCGGCGAGTGCGCGAACGCGTCCGTGATAACGGTAACCGCCACGGTCGAACACTACCTGCTCGACACCTTTGTCGATGCAGGCTTTGGCCACGGCATCACCAACCGACTTGGCGGCCTCGACCTTGCTGGCGCCAGAGCCGGTGACGCTGGACGCGTAGGCAATCGTGGTGCCCTGCGTGTCGTCGATGACCTGCGCGTAGATGTGCTTGGCGCTTCGAAACACAGCAAGACGGGGTCGCTGCGTGGTGCCGTGCACCTTCTTGCGAATCCGTAGTTGGCGCCGAGCGCGTCCTGTTACTTTCTTCTGCATGATCAGCCACTAGCCTTTCCGGCCTTGCCCGCCTTCTCACGGATTCGTTCGCCGGTGTAGCGTACGCCTTTGCCATTGTACGGCTCGGGAGGGCGCATCTGACGAATGCGGGCAGCGATTCTCCCCACGAGCTGCTTGTCGGGCGACTCCAGATGAACGCGCGGGAACTTCGTACCCGCTTCATCGATGGTCTCGACCTTGACGGAGACCGTCTTCGGAATGTCGACGATGGGCTGGTGCGAAAGCCCGACGGTCATCTTGAGCTGGTCGTTCTTGAATTCCGCACGGTAACCGACGCCTCGGAAATCGAGGGAACGCTTGTACCCGGTAGCGACGCCTTCGACCATGTTGTTGAGAAGTGCGCGGGTGAGTCCCTGATACTGAAGGCCGGCCTTTCCAGCGCCAGGAGCCGGAGCGACCGAGAGCTTCCCCTCGTCCTGCTTGACCACGACCTCGGGACGCACCGTGTGTGTGAGCTCGCCTTTGGGACCCTTCACGGTCACGTCCTGACCGCTGATCGAGACCTGCACGCCTTTGGCGATCTCGACGGGCTTTTTCCCGTTGCGGGACTGCTTTCCAATGGTTTGCGTTTCGGTCATCACCAAACCTCGCACAAGACCTCGCCGCCCACGCGCTTGTCGCGAGCGTCGCGGTCGGTCATCACACCGGCGGACGTCGAAAGAATCGCAACTCCCATGCCGTTCTGGACGCGCGGGATGTCTCGATGTCCGACGTAGAAACGGCGACCTGGACGGCTCGCACGGCGCATGCCGACGAAGGCGCTCTGGCGGTCGCGGCTGTACTTCAGGAAGACCGTCAGGGTGTTCTGCACCCCGTCGTCCACCCGGTAGTCGTCGATGAAGCCCTCTTGCTTGAGGATCTCAGCGACCTGTGCCTTGAGCTTCGAAGAAGGAAGCGCGGTGTGCTCGTGCTGTGCCTGAGCGGCGTTTCGGATGCGCGTGAGCATGTCAGCGATTGGATCGGTCATCATGACGGTACCCTCCTCACCAGCTCGACTTCGTGAGCCCAGGGATGTCGCCCGAGAGCCCGTACTTACGAAGACAAATGCGACACATCTCGAACTTGCGGTAGTAGCCGCGCGGACGTCCGCAGACCTTGCAACGATTGCGCTGTCGCACCGAGAACTTCGGCGTCTTTTCCATCTTGGCAAATGCTCGCTTACTAGCCATCTGCGTCCTCTAGTTCCTGAACGGCATGCCAAGCGATTTCAGCAAGGCGCGCCCCTGTTCATCGGTTTCTGCCGTGGTCACGAACGTAATGTTCATGCCTTTGATTCGATCGACCTTGTCGTAGTTGATCTCCGGGAAGATGATCTGTTCCCGGACGCCGAGCGTGTAGTTGCCCCGTCCGTCGAACGCCTTAGGGCTGATACCCTTGAAGTCGCGCGTGCGGGGCAATGCAATGGTGATCAGTCGGTCGAGGAAGTCGTACATCTGATCGCCGCGAAGCGTCACCATGACGCCGATCGGCATACCCTCGCGAAGTTTGAAGCCCGCGATGGACTTCTTCGCACGGGTGACGACGGGCTTGCGGCCGGTGATGGCCATCAGCTCTTCGGTCGCCGCTTCTATCAGCTTGGCGTTCTGCACCGCTTCGCCGAGGCCCATGTTGATCACGATGCGATCGAGCTTCGGCACCTGCATGATGTTCTTGAGGCTGAAATCCTTCATCAGCTGAGGGATGACCTCGTCTTGGTACTTCTTGATGAGTCGGGGTTCGAAATCAGTCATGTGAACCTCAATCCAGGACCGAGCCGCTTTTGACGGCCACGCGTACGCGCTTGTTCGGGTCCTTCTTGTCGGCTTCGATGCGCACCCGTGTGGGCTCCTCGGTCTTCGGATCGACCAGCATCACGTTTGACGCGTGGATCGGCATCTCTTTCTCGACGATGCCGGATTCCTTGAAGCGACGCGGACTCTGATGGCGCTTGGCGCGGTTTACGCCCTCCACCAGAACCAGGTCGGCTCGGACCACCTGCAATACGCGGCCCTTCTCGCCCTTGTCCTTGCCAGCGATCACTTGAACGAGATCGCCCTTCTTGATGCGTGCGGCCATCACACCACCTCCGGCGCGAGAGACACGATCTTCATGAACCGCTTCGCGCGAAGCTCTCGTGCCACCGGCCCGAAAATGCGGGTGCCGATCGGCTCATTGTCCTTGGTGATCAGCACGGCGCTGTTCGTGTCGAACTTGATGTAGGTGCCGTCCGGTCGCTGGTACTCACGCTTGGTACGAACGACTACGGCTCGGGCCACTTCGCCCTTCTTGACGCGCGCGGTCGGAAGAGCCTCCTTTACGGAGACGACAATGACGTCTCCGAGGCCTGCGTACCGACGCCGCGACCCGCCAAGCACCTTGATGCAGGATACTCGCTTTGCTCCGCTGTTGTCGGCGACATCCAGCTGTGTTTCCGTCTGGATCATCGTTATACCTCCGGCGGCCGTTCGATGAGACGCACGACCTCCCAGCGCTTGGTCTTGCTGCGAGGACGGCAGGCCCGAATCTCGACCACGTCATTGGTGCGGTACTCGTTGGCCTCGTCATGTGCGTGGAACTTCTTCTTCCGCTTCACGTACTTGCCGTAGAAGGGATCGCGTGCGCGGCGGATGACTTCCACCACGACGGTCTGCTGTGCGCGCCCATCGGTACGGGTCTCGTTGACCACGCGTCCGACCAGACGACGACGGCGGCCGCGGTCCTTTTCGGCTTTCGGAGTGGGTTGCCCTGGCTGTGCGGTGCTCATGGCGGATTACTCCTTGGTCGCCGCTTCCGCGCGGCGCTCGGTGAGAATGGTTTTCACGCGGGCGAGATCCCGGCGAAGCTTTTGAATCGAGCTCGTGTCATCGAGCTGATTGGTGTGATTGTCGAAACGCGCCTTCCAGAGCTGGCGGCGAAGGTCGCCCTCGATCACCGTGAGCTCCTCGATGCTGTTTCCGCGGATATCCTCAGGCTTCATAGGTCAGCCTCCCTCGAACGGAACGTGGTCTTCACCGGCAGCTTGTGGGCGGCGAGCTGAAACGCTTCACGCGCAAGATCCTCCGGCACGCCCTGAATCTCGTAGAGCATTCGGCCCGGTTTGATGACCACGACCCAACCCTCGACGCTGCCTTTGCCCTTACCCATACGAGTTTCGAGCGGCTTCTTCGTGATCGGCTTGTCCGGAAAGATGCGAATGAAGAGCTGGCCCTGACGCTTCACCT
>CBDUCC010000203.1:0-7075 GCA_965365555.1 uncultured Myxococcales bacterium
GATCGCCCGAGACGGTACGATCGTCGTAGGGTCCTACGATGGGCATGTCTATGCCCTGACCTCGGACGGTGAGCTGCGATGGAAAGTCGCCACGGGAGGCCGAGTGAGAGCCTCCGCCCGAATCGATGCGGATGGTCGCATCTATGTCGGATCACAAGACAACTTTCTCTACTGCATCGAGCCAAACGGCGAGATTCTCTGGCGCTACAACGTCGGGCAGGACGTCGACTCGACGGTGGAGATCGGAACCGACGGAGCACTCTACTTCGGGTCCGACGACGGCGGGGTTCACGCCCTGCGGTGAAGACATGAAAGACAATCTTCCGAATCAAGACGACTTACTCGAGGCGCTGAAATCGCACGGCCCGCGCGCCATGCACGTGGGAGAGCTGTGCGGCCGCCTGGGAATCTCCCGGAGCCACAAAGACGAGGTGGTGCGGGCTCTCCTGCTGCTCGCGGAGCAGAATCTTGTGGTCGAGATGCCGGGGCTCCGTTTTCGCGCCACCCAGAGCACCAAGAGCAAGAAGCGTGGCCGCGAGCGAAGCAAGGAGACCCGTGGACGCGGGCGCAAGGCCCAGGAGCGCCTCGAGCTCGCCTCCGCCGTGACGCCGGCGATCGAGGGCCGACTCACGATGACGAGACAGGGGTACGGCTTCGTCAACGTCTACGACGGCGGTCCAGACGTTTTCATTCCTCCGGATGCGGTCGGCCCGGCCCTGCAGGGCGACACGGTACAGATCCGCGCACGGCCGTCCCCGAAGGGGCGCGAGGGACACGTGGTCGGCATCCTCGAGCGCCGACCCAAAGAAGTGACCGGTACGTTGCATGCGAGGGGGCGGGGAATGATCTTCGAGCCCGACGATGAGCGTCTGCGAGCGCCGATGCGGGTCGTGGGAAACGTACCAAAGGCCGCCAAGAAGGGTGGCGTCGTCCTGGCGGAGCTCGTCGGGTTTCCGCAACGTAGCGAAGACCGGGCCGAAGTTCGCATCGTCGACGTACTGGGTGCGCAGGGTGTCGCCCGCATCGAGGTCGAGAAGATCAAGATCCGAGAAGGCATTCGTGAGACCTTTCCAGACGAGGTGGACCACGAAGCAGCTGCGCTGCCTCCCAGAGTCGATCGTAACGTGGTCAAGCGCCGGGAAGACCTTCGCGAGATCGACCTGGTGACGATCGATCCTGAGACCGCGCGCGACCACGACGACGCGATCTGGGTGGAGCGCCAGAAAAACGGCTTCCGGCTCATCGTCGCAATCGCGGACGTGTCGCACTACGTCCCCGAAGGGAGCGCAATGGATCGAGAGGCGCTGAGTCGCGGAAACAGCGTCTACCTGCCAGACCGGGCAATCCCCATGCTTCCTCCGGAGCTGTCGACGAACCTGGCGTCGCTACTTCCGAATCGCGATCGCCTATGTATGGCGGTCGAGATGCACCTCGATGAAAAGGCTCACGTCACCTCCCACCGCATCTTCGAGGCGGTCATGCGATCGCACGGAAAGCTTTCCTATGACGGCGTTGCGCGAGCCCTCGGTCTGACCCGAAACGGTCCGCATCAACCGGCGGCGGAGAAGCGCGTCGGGGAATTGAAGGTCCTGCTCGACCTATCGAAGCGTCTGCGAGCGCGGCGGCTGAAGCGTGGTGCCCTCGATTTCGACCTGCCCGAAGGCAAGGTCGTGCTCGACGAGCACGGTGAGCCAAGCGCCATCGTACAGTCGAGGAAAGACCCAGGGATCCGAGAAGCCTACCGGATCGTGGAGGACATGATGCTGATCACCAACGAAACGGTGGCCGCGCATCTCAAGCGACACGCCGCGCCCGGCATCTTTCGGGTGCATGGGAAGCCGGACCCCGAGAGAGTCTCGATGTTCTGCGAGGTCGCGAAGTCATTCGGCTACGAGCTCGACGAGGAGTCCGCATCGAGCCCAAAGCAACTCGCCCGTTTTCTGCGTCGAATCGACGGAACCGACGAAGCACCCTTGTTGCGCTACCTCCTGCTCCGCGCGATGCAGCAGGCGATCTACGATACCGACCCGTCCGTGGGCCACTTCGCACTCGCCGCGAAAGACTACCTGCATTTCACCTCACCGATCCGACGGTACCCGGACCTACTCGTCCATCGTATCTTGCGAAGCATGATTCGGGGCGAAAGTATCGACGCAGCATCACTCTTGCCGCGCCTTCAACGCTTTGCAGCACAGTCGAGCGAGTCGGAACGCCGCGCAATGCTGGTCGAACGCGACGTTACCGATGTCTACCGGGCCATCTACATGCAGGACCACATTGGTGAAGAGTACGACGGGCGGATCGCGGGCTTTGCGCCATACGGGATCTACATCCAAGTGGAAGATCCGTATGTGAGCGTGCTGCTTCCATTCGAGCAACTCGAAGATACGTTCGAGCCGGATACTCTTGGCATTCGACTCGTAGGAGCGCGCACCTCGAAGATCTTCACCATGAACGACCCGGTTCGCGTTCGGATCGAGGATGTCAGCGTCCAGGGACGGGACATCGTTGGCTCGTTGCTCGATCATCATCCCGCCAAGGCACCCACCGAGGTACGGCGTCGACAGCGTCAGGCCCCGAAGAAGGCAAAGAGCGAATCGAGGCGCCGGCAGGACCAGCCGAGGAAGCGGAGCCGGCGGCCGAGGAAACGATGAGCGCGCCGCGGCCTCGCCCGCTATCGGTACCAGAGCTCATCGCGCGAAAGCGTGATGGCGGAGCGCTGAGCGATGCAGAGATCCGAGCCTTGGTCGCAGGCTTCCTGAACGGGAGCGTAGAAGACTACCAGATGAGCGCATTCGCGATGGCGGTCTACTTCCGAGGCATGACGTTCGACGAGACCGTCGCAATGACGCTAGCGATGCGAGACAGCGGAAGGATCGTCGACCTCTCTCGTCTGGACGCTCCGAAGGTAGACAAGCATTCGACCGGCGGAGTCGGCGACAAGGTCAGCATCTGCTTGGCCCCGATGGTCGCCGCTTGCGGTGTGGCGGTTCCGATGATGAGCGGTCGTGGGCTCGGGCACACTGGAGGGACGCTCGACAAGCTGGAAGCGATACCGGGGTTTCGCGTGGATCTCTCCGTCGCCCAGTTCCGTGCCCAACTTCGAAAGGTTGGCGCTGCGCTGATCGGGCAAACCGGCAGCCTCGCTCCGGCGGACAAACGATTCTACGCACTCCGCGATGTCACGGGGACCGTGGAGTCGATTCCGCTCATCACCTCGAGCATTCTGTCGAAGAAGCTCGCAGAGGGAATCGACGCGCTCGTTCTCGACGTGAAGGTGGGCCGCGGCGCTTTCATGAAGACCGAGGCAGACGCGCGTGCGCTGGCGCGAAGCCTGGTTCGGGTCGGAAGGCTCTCCGGAACGCGGGTCTCAGCCCTGCTGACCGACATGGACACGCCTCTCGGATCGACCATTGGAAACGGAATCGAGACGGCGGAGGCGCTTGCCCTTCTTCAAGGCGAGGGACCTGACGACCTGATGGAGGTAACTCTCGAGCTCGGTGCCGAGATGTTGCGCCTCTCCGGTGTCGAGCGAAGCCGGGCACAGGCTTCACGACGCCTTCGTGAGGCGATCCGGAGCGGAGCTGCCGGCGAGAAGATGAAGGACATCATCGTCGCGCAGGGGGGTGACCCACGCGTCGTCGACGAGCCGGACCGTCTGCCACTCGGGCGGCAGCGAGCGACGATCCGTGCTGAGTCCGGCGGATTCGCAGCAGGAATCGACGCTTGCGAGCTCGGCCACGTCTCGATGGCGCTGGGAGCCGGGCGTACGCGCGTCGAGGATCCCGTGGATCCGAAAGCAGGAATTCGACTTCACGTGAAGCTCGGCGACAAAGTTCGCTTAGGCGAGCCACTGGCGACGCTCTACTCGTCCAAGCAAAGGCTCTTGATCGCCAGCGCCGAGCGCGCGACCAACGCCTTCAGCATTCGAACCCGCCGTACGAAGCCCGCGAGCCGTATCATCGGACGCGTGCGAGCCTAACCTCGGCTCAGTAGCCTTCCACCTTGCTGATGATCTCGTTCATGATCTCCCGAGTACCTCCGCCGATGGGGTAGAGGCGCGCGTCTCGATATAGCCGTTCGACGACGTACTCGCGCATGTAGCCATACCCACCATGGATCTGCACTGCTTGGTCACACACCGCGGAGCAAGCATCCGTTGCTGCATTCTTCGCCATCGCAGCCAGGGCCGGGGTTTGCTCCCCTTTGAGATAGCGCACGACGCATTCGCCGGTGAGGGCGCGTGCAGCCGCAATCTGGGTGGCCATGTCGGCCAACTTGTGACGAATCACCTGAAAGCCTGCGAGGTTCTTCCCGAACGCATGGCGCTCTTTGGAGTACGCAACGGCCTCTCGGTAGGCGAGCTCCGCGATCGCGACACACTGCCCGGCAATGAAGAGTCGTTCGGTCACGAAGTTCATCATGATCATCAGGAAGCCCGCGCCCTCTTGACCGATGAGATTGCCGACGGGCACCCGGCAGTCCTCGAACGCGAGCTCCGCGGTATCGCTCGCCCACCAGCCCGTCTTCTTCAATTTGCTCGAGACGGAGAAGCCCGGTGTGTCGCGTTCGATGACGAGCATCGAGATTCCGCCGTGCCCTTCCCCGCCCGTTCGGACGGCGGCGGTCACGAAGTCGGCTCTGCATCCCGAGGTGATGAAGGTCTTCGAGCCGTTGACGACGTAGTGATCCCCGTCCCGCACCGCCTTGGTCCGAACCGCTGCTACATCGCTGCCTCCGCCGGGCTCGGTGATCCCGAGCGCGCTGATCTTCTCGCCTGTAAGCGCTGGTCGTGCGAAGCGCTCCTTCTGCTCGTCATTGCCGAACTTCAGGATCGGCGGAATGGCAATCCCGAGGCTCCCGAGACCGACCACCGTCCCCACCGATTTGCCGGCAAGGACCATCTCCTCGGACGCCACGAGGACATGAGTGAGGTCTCCGCCATTGCCACCGAGCTCCTCCGGGTACCCGACCCCCAGAAAACCAGCTTCGGCGGCCTGCGGGTAGAGCTCGCGCGGAAACTCGTTCGCCTCTTCCCAGGCGTGCGCATTGGGCGCGATCGCACTCGCCGCGAAACGGCGAATCTGTTCACGTAGCGCGCGGTGTTCTTCGGTCTCGAAGAGATAGCCCTTGATGGAAACGTCCATCCGCGGACTGTACACGGAGACGCTCCTGCGAGTCATCCGAATCGCCGCTGTGAGCGCCGGATGATCCGCAGGCGAACGTCTCCGCCCGTGAAGCCAACCTACTCTTCGGACGCAGCCGCTGCGACGGGCTCGGGCTCGAGGATGGCCGGCGTCGGCGCCAACGGCTGAACCGCATCGTCGTCGACGACCATGTCGATCTTGTTGTAGGCACCGAGGCCGGTGCCTGCTGGGAGCAGCCGTCCCATGATGACGTTCTCCTTCAGGCCGCGAAGCTCGTCCACCTTGCCGCTGATCGCGGCTTCGGTGAGGACCTTGGTGGTCTCCTGGAAGGACGACGCGCTGATGAAGGAGTCGGTCGAGAGCGAGGCCTTGGTGATCCCGAGCAAGAGAGGCTCTGCAACGGCAGGTTGCCCACCCTTGGCGATCACGCGTTCGTTCTCGCGCTCGAACACGGTCTTCTCGACCTGCTCATCCGGCAAGAAGCGTGTGTCGCCCGTTTCCTTGATGCGAACGCGTCGAAGCATCTGGCGCACGATGACCTCGATGTGCTTGTCGTTGATCGCGACGCCCTGCAGGCGGTAAACCTGCTGAATCTCGTCGACCAACCACGCCGCCAGCTCTTTCTCACCCTTGACCTTGAGGATGTCATGCGGGTTGGCAGGACCGTCCATCAATGGTTCGCCGGCGCGCACGTGATCACCATCCTTCACCGTGAGGTGCTTGCCCTTGGCAATGAGGTATTCCTTCGGCTCACCCACCTCCGGCGTGATCATGACCTTACGCTTGCCCTTGGTGTCCTTACCGAAGGTGACGATCCCATCGATCTCGCTGATGATCGCGTGATCCTTCGGCTTCCGAGCCTCGAAGAGCTCGGCCACACGCGGCAGACCGCCGGTGATGTCCTTGGTCTTCGTCGTCTCTCGCGGGATCTTTGCGATGATCTCACCCGCCTCGACCGACTGACCGTCCGCCGGAATGATGTTGGCGCCCACGGGCAGGAAGTATCGAGCCATGTTCTCGCCGACGCCGGTCTTCATCGTGTTCCCATCGGCGTCCTTGACCGACACACGCGGGCGTGCGCTCGGATCGCGAGACTCGATGATCACCCGTCGCGAGAGGCCGGTGACCTCGTCGAGCTTCTCTTCCATCGTCACCGCTTCGACGACGTCGCCGTATTTCACGATGCCGTCGACCTCGGTGAGGATCGGGATTGCGTAGGGGTCCCACTCGGCAAGCATCGTGCCTCGCTCGACCTTCTCGCCCTCTTTGACCTTGACGAAGGAACCGTAGGTGAGGCTGAAGTGTTCGCGCTCGCGGCCCGACTCATCGACGACGGCGACTGCTCCGTGCCGGTTCATGACGACCACGGTGCCGTCCCGCTTGGTGACGAGCTTGGCGTTGTCGAACTTCACGATGCCGCCCGAGCGCGTCTCGATGGAGCTCTGCTCGATCTTGCCTCGCGCGGCCGCACCACCGATGTGGAAGGTACGCATCGTGAGCTGCGTGCCCGGTTCACCGATCGACTGTGCACCGATGATACCGACCGCCTCGCCGATGTTCACATCGTAGCCGCGACCGAGGTCACGGCCGTAGCACATGGCGCAGACCCCGCGACGGTTCTGACAGGTGAGCACCGAGCGGATGAGGACCCGCTCGATACCGGCGGCCTCGATCCTCGCGACCTTGGCCTCGTCGATCTCGTCGTTCGCCTCGACGAGTGCGTCGCCGGTGACCGGATCGGTGATGTCTTCGAGCGCAATGCGACCGAGGACACGCTCGCCCAGCGGAGTGACGACCTCGCCACCCTCCTCGAGCTTGCTGACCCAAATCCCGTCTAGGGTCTCGCAATCGTAGTCGGTGATCACGCAGTCCTGCGCAACATCGACCAAACGGCGTGTGAGGTAACCGGAGTTCGCGGTCTTGAGCGC
>CBDUCC010000204.1:0-7070 GCA_965365555.1 uncultured Myxococcales bacterium
CACCGCCAGCAATGCGCCGGCCCGGTTGACTAGCGCGAGGCCGAGCAGGCTGGTATCAACCGGGCGCTCGAGATGCTGGGACGACGGATACGCGGGGGTGCGAACTTGATGGGGCTGGCTGCACTGAGCGGCTGTCACGGCGGGTTGACGTTCAACGCGCTCGTCCTGCTCGTCACCGTCGGCATCTTCGTCGGCACGCTCTTGTTCGAACGGTCGCCTTAATCGTGTCTGTACCGGAGTTCCGCAGCCTATCCGACTTCACCCTCGCCGACCTCGAGGGGATTCGGGTGCTTTTGCGCGGCGGTTCGGTCGTCGATTGGCATCGACTCAACTTCGTCGACGAGAGCGAAGCCGAAGCCTTCGTGCGCGCCCAGGAAATCGATCCGGCCGAAGAGAAGGATGCTGCCCGGGCCGAGCAGGTCAAAGAGTCTGCCATCAAGTACCTGAAGCGGCACTTCGACTTTCCGGTCCCCAAGCCCGTCGCAAAGAAGGATTTGGTCGGGCTCCTCATGCTCGCCTCCTCCAAGGGTCACCGTCAGATCTGTGCCTGCGCGATCCTGAAAGTGATGCACATCATTCATCACTTGGAGGCTCGCGAGCTGTTGTTCCTGCTGCCGACCGCTGACGAGGAGGTCTTTCAGTGGGTCGAGCAGAAGGTCTATCGAGTCATGGCGGGGGCGCTCGCCAACGACTTCCCGATCCTGGAATTCATCGGTGGCCGCAAGAACAAGGACTCGCTCTACACCAAGCTGCTCTCGAAGCCTGATGTCAGCGCATCCCAGATCTACGATAAGGTGCGCTTTCGGATCGTCACCCGGTCCGCTGACGACATCTTTCCCGTGCTGAACTACGTCCAACGGAGCCTCGTTCCCTTCAACTTCGTGATCCCGGGCCAGTCGACGAACACGCTGCTGCGCTTTCATGACTACTGTCAGTCCGAGCCAACACTCGCGAGGTGGGTGCCTGACCTCCAGCTTCCGCTCGACATCGAGGATGGCCTCTCCGCGATTGACAACCGATTCACGGCGCCGAGCTACCGCGTCGTGCACTTCATCGCCGACGTGCCCGTTCGGGTGCCGGCCAAGGTCTTGGCCGAGGCGCCGCCCCAGACCGTCGATCTCGGTCATACGATCTTCGTCCAGACCGAGTTTCAGGTGATCGACCGCCAGACCGACGAGAGCAACGAAAACGGCGACGCGAGCCACCGCGCATACAAGGAGCGCCAGAAGCTCGCGGTCATGCACCGCCTCAAGGTGGGGCGCTTCAGCAAGAGCTGAAGCCAGCTCGAGACGAAGAAAAAGGGCGAATGCCATCTGGCATCCGCCCCTCTTCTCATCCGAGCGCGTTCACGCCCGGGCGCTCATCGAGCTTACTGTGCTGCCACGGGGTAGCTGGCTGCGTCGCCCTCGAGGTCGCCACAGTCGCCTTCACCCGCGGAAAGCTCGATCTGGCCGCCCGGGATGAGAGCCTCGGGGAGACCGGTGATCGTCGTGGTGAAGCTGCTGATGCCGAGCGAAACCTCGCTCGCACCCTCGTCCGGGGTCAACTCGGTCGTGACCACGTCCGAGTCGAACTCGGCCGCCGGCGCGAAGGGAAGACCTTCTGCCGTGTGCTCGATCGGCGCCGGGGTTGCCCCGTCCACACCGACCTCTGAGCTGAGATCCGAGATCGTCGCGTCCGGAGCAAGGCCCGGAAGCAGGCTGATCACGTCGGGCGCCACGACATAGTTGAGAAGCGTGGTGACATTGGTCATTTCACCAGCCACGAAAGCTGGCTCTTCGTCGACGTTGAGCACGACCGTCACGGGAAGCGGGATCGGAAGACCCGAAAGCGTGCAGGTGAAGTTGTACTCCGCGATGGGCTCGCCGCCGCTCGCGCCGCATGAGCCGCCGTCACCGGCCGTTCCGCCGTCGCCGGCCGTTCCGCCGTTGCCGCCGTCGCCGCCGTTGTCATCGCCGCACCCGAAGGCCATGAGTGCACCGCCAAGCAGTGCGATTAAAGCTAGTTTGCTGATGTTCATCCGTTGTTCTCCTATTGGCCCGGGATACTCCGGTGCCATGTCACCCCTTTTGAGAGCGCGTACTTATCACGATTTCCCCGAGAGCGACAACCAAGTGAAAGAATAAGCGGACAGCTTATCAGAGGATCCTCGGCTCGGTCAGGTGAAATTCGATGCCTGGAGGAGAGGCTACCCCTGTGAGCCCGATTACCTGAATTCCGCAGTAATTTCGCGGTTGGCCTGATTTCCGGCGCGGTCGAAGGCTCGGACCGAGAGGATGTGGGAGCCCGCGTCGAGCTCGCCGAGGCCCAGCTCGAAGCGTTCATCGCCGGTGTCGAGAAGGGAGTCCGACGGAAACACGTCCCGCCAGGGGCCGGCGTCCACGGAGATCTGAATCCGGGCGATCGGTCCCAGGGCGTCGACGACTCGACCGCGGAGCCGGCCCTTGTGCGCCTTCAACTCGTCGATCCGTGGCGGATGGTTGTCGACGCTGATCGGCTCCGAGACGGCCACCGAGCGAAGCGTGAGATCGCTCGGATTGGCTTCCTCGTCGGACGCCTCGACCCGAATGATGTAATGACCGTCCGGAATGCTTTCGGTGTTCCAGATGTACTGAGTCTCGGTCAGTACCCGTTCTTCGTCGAACATCTCCCTCCAAAGCGACTGCGCATCGGCTCGGTAGGAGAGTCGGTATCGAAGCGGATCACCGTCCGGGTTGTCGATTTTCCAACTGATGTTCACCAGAGTGGTCGGCGGAGGAGGGTGCCGCTCGTGCTCGTTCCGCTTCGGCGGAGGTCGCCCCCCCTGCACGTCGTGGACGCGTGCGCGTTGATTCTCCCGCAGGTAGAAGAGCTCGATCGCCCGAAGCTCGGCCGTCGCCTCTTTCGGGAACATCGCCCGCACCTGAATGAAGCGCGCCCCGGGGCTTGCGACGCGGCCCGGTGCCCTGAGGTCTTTCGACCAGTCGCTCCAGGTTTCACCCGGGTCCTTCGTGTTGCCCGATCGGGTCTGAAAGACGAAGCGCCCCTCGCCGCGCCAGCTCAGCTGGCCCCAGGACGAGGGAAACCTCGCATCGAGGGCCGCGCTGGTCCAGGTTGCGCTCTTCGGCCGTCCCGCGAGAACCCGATAGACGGCTCCGCCGTCGCCGGTCACGAACACGGGGCGATTCGAGCGGAGGTCGAGGGCCAGAACCTGGCGCTCCTCGACATCCGCCCAGATCGAGTAGCTGGCGTCGGGGTCGACCTTGAAGATCCGTCCCTCGTTGCCGCCCGCTACGAAAACGGCGCCGTCCTCCCCCCATTGTACGTCGGTGAAGTGTGTGTCTTTGCGCGCCAAGAGCATCTCGGCGCGTCCGTCGGGCTCGATTCGCCAGAGCTGGCCGCTCCCCGGTCGAGGCCGGGGCCCCGCGCCTGGCTTTTGTGGTGCCGGCGCCGGTGCCTTGAACTGGGCACCGGGCGCGCCTTTGAATTGATTGACCGCGACCGCGATGCGGCCGTCGATGACGTCGATGGCGCTGACCTCGTTCCCCGGAAGGTCCCGAATGACATGGGCCCGCCCATCGGGGCCGATGCGGAGCAGCAACGCGGAGTCGCTCGTCCCGGCGAGGACGTCGCCCCGTCCGTCCGAAGCGAGCGACATCACGTGGGAACCTTCGGTCCGGTAGAGTGGCTTCGCTTGGCCCACGCTGTCGACGCTGAAGATCGTCCCCTCGGGGCCGGTCCCGGCCAAGAGCTTCCCCCGCTTGCGGTCGTACAGAAGCGCCCAGACGTGTTTGGCGCCTTCCGGCTGCGCGAACCGCTTCGTGGTCCCGGATTTGGGGTCGATCCGGTAGATCCGCCCATTGGGCAGCGTACCCGCGTACAAAGCGCCGTCCCTTCCGAACGCAAGGGACGAGACCACCAGCTCCCCGGTGTCGGCGAACTTGCGCGCGACTTTTCCTTCAACACGGTACACCGCTCCGGTCGTACCCGTTCCGATGAAGCTCGTGTCGCCGCGCTGAGCGACGCTGTAGGCGACGGGGACGTTCGGCAGCTCGATGCGCTCCGTGGCTGCCCCGAGCCGCACCGCGCCTTCCGAGTGGACCGCTGCGTTCTCGAGCTCGCCTTGGAGGAATGCGTCGGCGCTGTCGAGCTTGAAGCTGTTCGTCGTGACAGCCGCCACGCTTGCCGTCGTTCCGAGAACGAGGGCGGCGAGGGCGATTCGGATCATCGATGTCGGTTGTTGCATGATTTCGTCATTCGCCTCGCAGGTCATCGCGCGCCACCTCGCGCACGCGGAGGGCTAGGTTGCCGCCGCCGATCACGACCTGCTGCAAGGGGATCTCCGTCCGCGATTGCGTGGCGAACGGTCGGCTGTCCTGTGAGCTGCTGACCAGCTGAAGGGAGTTGAGTGCCGAGGCCGGAAGCGAGTCGACCACGTGACCCTCGAAGCGAAGGCCACGGCTCGGCATCTGGAGCGCCACCACCATGGAGGTCGCCGGGTACCGGCGGAGCGTCTGGGCGATCAGGTCGCCGAGGGAGCCTGCGCGCGGTTGCTCGATCGCGACTTGGTTGCCTGCGGTTGCCGTGAGCCGGACCGTGCGGCCTGCCGCGGACTCGGGAATCCGAACCCGAACGGCGCGCACGGTATCGGGGTGGTCGACGCGGCGGAGGCGAACGTAGAGCGTGACCTCTTCACCCGGGTCCACCTCCTCGTAGGCGGTCGATACGTCGACGATCTGATAGATGTCGCGTCCGGGCTTCAAGTCGAGCTCCAGGTCGATCGACGTGACACGCGAGGACTCGAAGGCGTTGGCGAACGCCGCCTCCATCAGGGCGAACATTCGAAGCTGTGAGAGCATGCCCGCGCTCGCCGCGCCGGTCGGGGAAAAGCCCTGCTCGGCGAGCGAGACCTCGTTGTAGCCCTCGATCCCGACGCGGCTCCTGGCCCGAAAGATGACGTCCGAGGCGTCCGCGGCGGTCGACTTCACCGCGTTCGCGATCACGGCAAACACGATGGAGGGAGTGATCATCCGGTGGCTGGCGACCTCGACGTTCCATTCGGACTTCGGGGCGCCTTCGACGCCATTGATCTTGACGCGGACCGGAATCCGAGCGGCGACGATCTCCGGGTCCACCACGATTGCGGGCTGTCGGTCCTGAACCAACGCGCCGAGCGGTCGTGCGGATTCGGCGATCTTGAACGACCGCATCTCGCTGACCAGTACGTGCAGCACCCGAGCGGTGGCCGTGGGCAGACCCGTTGCGCCGGCTTCCATCATGGGGTGACCGAACGCCAAGACCTTTCCGTCCTTCGCCACGTGCGTGACGGTGCCGACGCCGGTGATCGAAACGTCGCCACGGGCGAGCTCGACGGCGATTGCGCCGCCCGCCTCGAAGCGTTGCGGGCCGCCTTCCTGTCCCCGGCCCGTGCTCGACTGTGTGGCGATGAAGCCGAGCGGCTCGAGCTCCTTCGCGAGTAGCCGTGCGACTGAGTCACTGAAGCCGCCAAGCATGACCGGCGTGCTCGCACGTTCGAGCCCCAGGGGTCCGCTCTGCTCCGCCCGGCTCTCCGCGACCCGGCGGAGTACCGAGAACGCCGTCACCGGTTCCTCACCGCGGTAGGGAGGCAGTCCGGCGAGTTGCGCGCGATTGGGCGGGCGCGGGGTTGCATCGGCTCTCGGCCGGGTCGAGAGCGGTCGCGCGCCGGGAAACAGGTCGAGCCGTACCGTACGTTTGAGCTCGGCGAGCATGTTGGCGATCGGGGTGACTCCGACGACTGGATCGGTGCCATAGCTCCACCCATAGGCATAGGCACCGGCCAGGCGTCCATCGAGGTAGATGGGGCTCCCGCTCATGCCGGCCACGCCGCGTGCGCGATCGAGCAGCGGATGGGGCGTCCGGATGAGGATGAGGTCTTGATCGGGCCGGAAGTTGTGCAGAACGTCGATCACCTCGACGTCGAACCGCTCCGGTTCCGTTCCTCGGAGCACGGATAGCCCGTAGCCCGTCATGCCCGGCACGATCTCGTCGACGTGGATGAAGCCACCGGTCGGCTGCGCCAATGAAGCGCTGAGCAGCGACACGCTGACGAAGAAACACAACCCGGGCAGCAGTCGCTTCACGCCCACAGAGCCTAGCAGGGCTACTCCGCAGGAGCCGGTGTAAGTTGTAGCGAGTCGAGCAGCGCGCGCAGCGCCTCGAAGCGAAACGGCTTCGCCAGGCGCGCGGACACGGCCAGGGTAGGCTCGTCGGACGCCCCCAGCTTCGGCTCGTTTGCGCCATGCATCAAAATGACCAAAAGGTCAGGGTTGTGCTCCCGCAGCGCCTGCGCCACCTCGATGCCAGAGATGCCCGGCAGATTGGACGAAACCAGGGCGAGATCGGCGTTCCACTGCTCGATCACCGCGAGCGCGCCTTCGCCGGAGCTGGTGCCCACGACCCGGTTGCCGTGCACGGTCAGCATGCGGGCGAGGTCCCACTGAAGGTCCGGGTCGCTCTCCACCAGGAGCACGCTCCGATGCCTCGGTTGACTCTCCGCGATCGTGCGGGCCGCCATCTCGAGCTTCTTGATCTGTTCCCCGGTGTCCATGCCTGGTCGATGGCGCCCTTCGAGGGAGCTACTCGGTGAACCGTTCAGGTTCAGCGATTGTTCCGTACGCCCCCAGCCGAAGTCCATGATAAAGAGGAGAAGCACCGGGCGCAATCGACCTCGTCGGGTGCCGCCCCAGCGCGCTAGAACGCAATGAATTCAGGGGCTAAGCAGTGGCTCGGGGAGCGCCCCCAGCTCGTGCGGCGCCGGACCTCCCCGGTTGAACCCGCTGCTCGCCGTGGAAGGTCTGTCCCGTTCGGGCGATCTCCTCGAGGACCGGGGCAGGCGAGAACCGGGGTCCGTACCGCTTTTCGAGCTCGCGAAGACGCCCCAAGACCTCCTTGGCGCCCACCTGGTCGACGAACCGGAAGGGACCGCCGCGGAACGGCGGGAACCCAAGCCCGAAGACGGCGCCGACGGCCCCGTCGCGCGCGCTCCGGAGGATACCTTCGCCGAAGCAGCGGCAGGCCTCGTTGACGAACTGGAGCGCACAGCGCCAGGT
>CBDUCC010000205.1:0-7036 GCA_965365555.1 uncultured Myxococcales bacterium
GAGGCCGGCGCCGGCGCGAAACGCCGCGCGACCTGCGAGGATGGCGGCACCGGTCTTGCCTGGCGCTCCGCCGATGACGAGAAGGTGACCGTTGGTTCCCTTGTGGGCGTCGCCTGCACGCGGCGCGATCAAGCTCGGAAGGTCATCGTTGCTCCAGACGGTGGCGGGAGGTTCACTCCAAACCGGCACGCCGATGTCCGCCACCCGCACCTCGCCGGCATGCTCGACGCCGGGATACTGGTGAAGGCCGCGCTTATGGCCTGCAAAGGTCACGGTGAGTGCGGCGCCCGGAGCCACACCGAGGATGGCGCCGGTGTCGGCGTCGAGCCCGCTCGGTAGATCGAGGGAGGCGATCGGTGCAGGCGCCGCCTCCATCACGGCGATCGCATCGGCGTAGCCTCCGCTGATCGGTCGATCGAGACCTGTGCCGAACAGCCCGTCGACGATCAGCGTGGCGTCCTCGAGCTGCGCGCCGAGGGACTTGGAGTCTTCGGGGGCGACGATCGCGGTTTCGATTCCCAGCTTGCCGAGGAGCGTCCAGTTGGCGAGCGCATCGCCGCGCAGGGCAGCCGGATCTCCGAGCAGGATAGCGAGGGGCTCTTCGCCGAGCAGGCTGAGGCGCCGCGCGATCACCCATGCGTCGCCGCCGTTCTGTCCGGGCCCCCCAAGCAAGACGACGCGGTCCAGTCGGTCCTCGAACACTTCGCAGATCGCGTCGGTCGCGCCGCGGCCTGCATTCTCCATGAGCACCAGACCGATGGCCCCGAGCTCCTCCATCGCCACGCGATCGACGTCGCGCGACTCCTCGCGTGTGAAAAGGCGCTGCACCGGAGGATTATGCCTTTAATCGCCTCATCGCACACCCTATGCTCGCCGAATGGAACCCAAGTCGCCCTCCGATTCGTTCACCGAAATGACGGAGCTCGTGCTTCCACAGCATACGAATGCCGTTCGTACCGCTTTCGGCGGCGTGATCATGAGCTGGATCGACATCTGCGCGTCGATCGCTGCGAAGCGACATTGCGGAAATGTTTCCGTCACTGCCCGGATCGAGGCGGTCGAGTTCAAAGCGCCTATCAAAGTCGGCGACGTGGTGCGCCTCACGGCGCGACTGAACGCCGCGTTCACGAGCTCGATGGAGATCGGCGTGAGGGTCGAGCGTGAGCACGCGAAGACCGGCGCTCGCTCCCTCTGCGCCGACGCGAGGGCAACGTTCGTCAACCTCGGCGAGGATGGCAGCCCTCGTCCCGTGCCCCCGCTACTCGCCGTGACGGACGCAGACCGTCGGCTCGCGGACGAGGCGCGGGCGCGGCGCGAGGCCCGGCGTCGACGCTAGGGCGGCACCTCGTCTCCTCGGAAGTCGAACACCCGACCGCTGTCTTCGCTACGAAGGCCGTCGATGACTTCGAGCAGTGCGGCAACGGATGCGGGGGCGGACAAGAGCTTGCCTTCCGGGACGTTTCGCCGAAAGGGTTCGGAGAGTTCCGTCGCCACCGTGCCGGGATGCAGGCCGACGACGATTGCCTTGGGAGCCAGTCGACCGAGCTCGATCGCGATGTTCTTCGTGAACATGTTCTGCGCTGCCTTCGAGGCGCGGTAGGCGTACCAGCCGCCGAGCCGATTGTCGGAGATGCTGCCCACGCGTGCGGAGAGGCTCGCGAAGACGGAGCGCTCATCGTGACGCAGGAAGCCATGAAAGTGCTTCGCCATCAGCAACGGTCCGAACGCGTTGACCTCGAACACCTGACGGAGCGCCTGGGGATCGACGTGGCCAAGCTTCTTCTCCGGGGAGAAACCAGGTCCGTGGAGGATGCCGGCGACGTTGAGGACCAGCTCGAGACGCTTGGTCTGGCGAGCGACGTCGGCGGCGGCCGCTTCCACGCTCGCCTCGTCCGTCACGTCGAGCGAGAGGACCCGGAGCCGGTCTGCGTGCGAGCGGCGCAGCTGCTCGAGTGATTCCGCCCCGGCGGGCGTTCGGCAGGTCGCAAAGACCAGCGCCTCCGGCGATCGGGCGAGCCACTGACGCACCATCTCGAGCCCGATACCTCGACTCGCCCCTTGAATCACTGCCGCCTTGTCTGTCCTGTCCATGTTTTGTCTAGATAAGGCTTGACACAAGCTAGACAACACCTAGAAATCGATTATGGACTCACTATGAATCAGACGATTTCCACCACCCTTCGCGACTCGCGAACTGCCATCGCGACTTCCAAAGCCCTCTTTTTCGCAGCGGCCTTTATATCGTTCGCCCTCTCCATCTGGCTATGGTTTTCAGGCGATCGGGAACGCGGCCTGTTCGTCGGCCTTTGGGTGCCCTCGATCCTGTCCGCTGGAAGTCTCCTGCTGATCGGAGGCCGTCGTGACTGACCTCGAGCTTCTCATCATCGGGGCGATGGTCACCTTCATCAGCGTCGCCGGCGCCTACGTCGCCATCCGCCACCGAGCCAATGACGAGCCTGTCGACTCGTACAAGAGCTCGAATGCCAACCGTCACGGCTTCGACCCGAACCCTGCCCCCGCGCTCGATCACGCCGTGGAAACCAGCGCTGCGGCCCGACCCCATTGAGGTGAGTCCGATGTCAAGTCACCACGCCCACGCACCCCGCTTGCCCCTCGCCTTGCCGAAAGGCGATTGGGGCTCTCTGCTCGAGTTGGCGCCGTCGAGCTTCGAGCTCCTGTCACCGCTCAACGTCGCTCGCCAGGGGCTCGAGCTCTTGACGAATGCGGCCCACACTCGTCGGTTCGCGTCCGTGCTGACGACCATGCAATCGCAACTCCGAAAGGCGAGCGTGCCGGTGCTCGTGAAGGAGCATGGGCATGCGTCCGAGATTCTGGCGCACGGCGAGCTCTCTCGCTCGCAGCGTCGCTGGATCGGGCAGCTCGCGCTCGAGCTCTACTTCGCTCAAATCTTCCGAAGCGAGGTGGCGGTGATCGATCTCTGGCCGACGCGCCTCGGCGTGGACGAGACCGGCGATGCCGTCTGGGCCCCCCGCCCCTTCTACCTGCGCTGGGATCCGAGCTTCCGCGAAGGGGTGCGAAACATCTATGCCGGCTTCTTCCTCGACCGGACCGAGCAGTTCGAGCTGGGCGTTCGACAACTCGGCCTCGGCGAGCAAGCCAACGCCCTCGTCGACCACTTCGGTCCCGGCAATCAGCGGAGCGTTCGATTCGGACCGGAGGTGCTTCGCACGACCCTCGAGTCCATGGTCGGCGAACGGCGCGCGGACGACAGCGGGTTGCACCCGAATTTCGCCGCCTTCGGGCTGGGGCTGGTGGCGCTGCATGAGCTTCTGGGCTCGCTCGACATGGCCTTCGACGTGAGAGCGGCGTTCATGCGGACCTATCCGGGCGACGCGTCCCAGCGGTAATGCGAAACGAACCACTCTTGCCCACCGCCGTAGGCGAAGAGTTCGGCGCAGGCGAGGAAGAAGAGGCGCCACCGATGAAACCATCGTTCCGCGTGGTCGCCATAGCCCTCCCGTAGAATCGGCATCACCGTCTCTCGCTCGGCGTCGAGTTCGGCGAGCCAAGCGTCGCAGGTCCGCTGGTAGTGGATGCCATTCACCCGCCATTGCTCGCGAAGGTGCAGATGTTCTTGGTAGCGGCTGAACAAACTCTGGGAGGGCATCATTCCGCCGGTGAAAAAGTGCTGCGCCATCCAGTCACTCGCGCCTTCGACTTCGTAGGTGTACGTGCGCGAGCGATGGCAGAAGATGTGCGCGAAGACGGCGCCATCGGGAGCGAGCCAGCGCGCGATTCGCTCGAACAGAGCCCGATGATTGCGCACGTGCTCCATCATCTCGATTGACACGACACGGTCGAAGCGTTCCGAGGGCGCGAAATCGTTGATGTCAGAGGTCTCGACGCGCACGTTGTCGAGGCCCCGTTCCGAAGCACGGCGAAGGATGAGCTCGCGCTGCAGCCGCGAGTTCGATACGCCGAGGATCTGAGCGTTCGGATAGCGCTCCGCGGCCCAGAGCGTGAACGAGCCCCAACCACAGCCCAGGTCGAGGATGGTCATCCCATCCTCGATGCCCGCCCTCTCGGCGCTCAGCGCCAACATCTTCTCCTCGGCGGCGTCGAGGTCGGGAGTCGTCGAATCCCAGTAGCAACAGCTGTACTTCAGCCTCGCGCCTAGCACGTGCTCGAAGAAGGCCGCCGGAACCTCGTAGTGCTGCTCGTTCGCTGCATCCACCGAAATCGCGATCGGCCCCTCGCCGAGCGAGCGAATGAGAGCGTTCTCCTCGCGTGTCCGCGCACCCGGGTCGCCCCAGACGCTCTGGCGAAGGCGCCCCCGAAGCATGCGACGGATGCCGAAGCGGACGGCGGCGTCGGGAAAGAGGCCCGCTTCGGCCATGTTGGAGACGAGGCCAATCATGAAGAGGTCGCTGGTTTCACCGTCCGATCGATAGAGCGAGAGTCCGAATGGGCAAGCGCGGAGCCCTTGGCGAACCTGGAGGAGGCACTAGACACCGCTCGTGACGCACACGACTCGAACCATCGCCATCACGGGGGCTACCGGATTCGTCGGCCGCCACGTCGTCGAGCGGCTCCTTCAAGAACCGGATCTGAAACTTCGCTGTCTGGTGCGGGCAGGCAGCGACCGGGCTCGGTTGAACGCGCTCGGAGACCGCATCGAGCTGGTCGAGGGCGATGTCTGCAAGCCGAAGACCCTGCCCCCGTGGGTGGACGGCGCATGGGGCGTGGTCCACCTCGCCGGCTACCGCGACTTCTGGAGCCGCGAGCGGAGCCTCTACGACGAGCTCAAGGCGCAGGGTGCAAAGAACGAGATGGAGGCTGCGGTGGACGCGGGGGTGCAGAAGGTGGTCCAGGTGAGCACGCCACTCGCGTTCGGCTTCCCGGACCGGATCCCGTTCGACGAGGAAACGGCAGCCGGGCCACATCCGAGCGACTACGCCAGGAGCAAGTACGAGGGAGACAGCATCGGCTGGAACCTGCATCGGGAGCGCGGACTTCCGCTGACCGTCGTCCACCTGGCCGCCGTCATCGGTGCAGGCGATCCCTGTCCGACGATGGAGGTGCAACGCGCCGTCGAGAAGAAGCTCCCCGCCCTGGTGGGCGCCGACACGGTATACACCTACGTCTACGTGCGTGACGCCGCCGAGGCCATCGTGCGCGCTTTGTTGAACCCGTCGACGGTAGGCAGGCGCTACCTCATCGGCACCGAACGGGCCTCGACGCGGGAATACTTCGAGATCATCGGAGATCTGGCGGACGTGCCCGTGCCCCGGCTGAACCTTCCGGAATCGCTACTGCTGCCAGTCGCCAAGCTGCTCGAGAAGATCGCGAAATGGACCGGCACGCGACCCGCCCTCCCCGTCGACATCCTGAAGACCACGTCTGCCGGCTCACTTCTGTTCGACGGCAGCCGTGCCAAGCACGAGCTCGGGATGCAATACACGCCGCTTCGCGAGGCCTTGCGGGAGGCGGTCGAGGAGATCCAGGCGAGCCGAGGCTGAGGCTTGCTCAGAGGCGCAGCTTGACCTTGATGGCCGTCGCGGATCCGTCGAACTTGAAGGTCGCTTTATCGTACTTGGGAGGACCGAAGCGCTCCGGAGGCACGTCGTTTGAGACACCCCACCACTCTTGTGGACGCCCCACGATGCTCGTCTTCAACTTCTCGTTCTTGTCCGCATCGTGCATGACGGCGACCGCATAGGTTCCGGCCTTGACACCCTTGAACGTGCAGATGGCCTTACCGCCTGCCTGCTCGACGAACATGCGCTGCTGGGCCTTGGTCGCGTCGGAGGGAAAGCCGTCGCCCTGCGAGTAGAGCGAGCAGCCGATCTGGCCTTTGTCATTCTGGATGTTCCAAACTTGGACCGACAACACGCCCGACGCAGCGTTGGACTCGTCCGCGTCGGCGTGTCTGGCGACCGACACCAGCGCTACGAGACAAACGATTCCGATCCATGGGTTCTTCTTCAACATATCGTGCTCCTGTGGCTCTGGTCACTCCCAGAGGTGTTCTCCAAGTGCGGTCCGAAGGGCACTCTCCCGTACGCGAAGGCGAGCGGCTGCATCGACGAGCGCGAGGCGAGCTCGATTCGCTTCGACCTCGGAGTCGATGACCTCGACCGCGTCTGAGATGCCAACCTCGAAACCACGACGCTTCGCAGCATACGCCTCTTCCGCGGCTTCGACCTCCCGTTTCGCAGCCCGTACGGATTCGAGGGAGGCCCCGTAGGCCGCATGGGTGCGGACGACCTCGATGCGAATCAAATCGCGAAGCTGCTCGCGCTGAGCCTTGGCTTCGGCCTCTTGCGCAATGGTCCGCTCTTTGGTGCGAGAGGCCGACCAGGTGCCGTCGGGCGACCAGCTCACGACGGCGCTAACGTTCCAACTCGTTCGAAAGTCGTCGATCGGGGGCACGTAGAGGGCATTCGGCCGTCCGTAGTCGACGGCCGCCTCGACGCCCACCCCGGGCGACATCGCGCCACGCGCCGAGCGAACCGCGTACTCCCGTGCGCGAACGAGCGAGTTGGCAGCCTGCATCTCGTCCCGGAGCTTCAAGGCGGTCTCGACCAGGTCCTCGCGGCTCTCGAGAATCGTCGACTCCGGCACCTCGGTGAGCTTCTCCTCGAAGGCGAGCGGACCGGTCCCTGGAATGTCGAGCAAGTTTCGCAGAGCGTTTGCGCTGTCCTCGACGTTCGCTCGCGCTTCCGCCATGGCGCGATCGGCGGCGGCGACGCGCGCCTCGAACCTAGCGACGTCCGGTCGATTTCCAACGCCTCCCCGGAGCCGTGCCTCGGCTTGCGCACGTTTGCTTTCGGCCTGCTCACGGGCAAGCTCGGCAACCGCCAAGGACCCACGGGCGCGGGCATGGCTCATGTAGATCTCGATCACCTGGAGCGCGGTATCGTTCCGAACGACGTTGCTCTCGAACCGACTGGCCGTCTCGGCGTTCTGCGCAGTTCGAATGGCAGGGAGGATCTCGACGAAGAGGGCCAGTAGCGGGTAGCGCACGGCCGCACGGAAGTTGTATTGATTCTGAGGAATGGCGATCGAGCCCTCG
>CBDUCC010000206.1:0-7019 GCA_965365555.1 uncultured Myxococcales bacterium
AGAAACAATCCAAAAACGAACAATAATCTTAGTCTCATCGAGCCCTTTGAGCTCGTCGTCCCCGGACACCGCTCGGAGCGTGTCGAGATCGCAGGTGCGCCCGAGGATACCCGCCGCCTGCAGCAGGCGCTGCGCATCGACATCGAGACGCTCTATCCGCTGAGCGATCGCGTCGGCGAGCCGCGGCGCCGGCCCATCCTCGGGAGAGATTCCGAGGGCCTCTAGCTGCTCGAGGTGCAGCGGAAGGATGTTGCCCCCGAGCGAGGCGGTGAGCTGATGTAGGCCAGTCACCAGGCGGAGGTGATAGGAGCCCGCCAGGAATCGTTCCGCCTGATCGGAATCGAGCCCGTCGAGCTGGAGGATCTCGTTGGCAAGAACACCGCGATCGTGCTCGCCCGAAGTGACCAGAAGAACCGGCTCGCTCCCGAGAATGCGCGAGAGCTCGATCACGGTCCGCTGCGTGAGCCCATCACAGTGGTTGAGGTCGTCGAGGATCAGCATCACGCGGCCGCTCGATGCGCGACCACGGGCTCGGCGCACCGCACACGCGAGCGCCTCGGCAACCGCTCCGGTCCGCGACCGGCCGTCTCCGGCGCACAACCCGGACGGGTTCATCACTTCGTCGATGCCGGCGCCGGCGAGTGTCGAGCCGAGCTCATCTCCGCGGTTGGCCATGCGTGCAAGCTCGGAGTCATCGACTTCGAGCAACTCGACCAACAGCGTGCGAATGGCCGCGTAGGGAACTGGAGCGCCGGTCGAATCGGCTCCGGCGCCAACGACCAGATCTCCTTCTGCGGCTGCCACTTCGGCGATCTCCGTGAGAAAGCGGGTTTTTCCGACACCAGGCTCTCCGTAGACGTGCACCCAGTGAGCTCCCTGCGAGGCGGTATGCCGTGACTCGCGTATCTGACGGAGCTCGCTCTCCCGGCCGACGAACTCCCGCTGCGATCCGAGCGGAGGGTAAAACGACGGGCGGATGGACCGGTTGCTCCCCAGGGCAGGCTCGGCAGTGCTGAGACGCGCACCGCACTCGCCGCAGAAGTTCTGCGAGCCGGATACGGGCGCTCCGCAGCTCGGGCATGGAATGACGGACGTTCGCTGAACCCGCATCTCGTCGAGCACCGCCCGAAGCGCAGCCTGCATCTCGCGGGCTACCTGAAACCGCTCGCTCGGATCTTTCGCGAGCGCTTTCATCGTCACGTCCGCGAGGCGGTCGGAAATCTCGCGACCGGGGTGAGCGCGACGCGGGTCTGGAATGGGATCGTTGAGGTGCCGAAGGACGACCCTAGTTGGCGTATCGTCGATGTAGGGCAGGTGGCCAACGAGCAGCTCGAAGAGGACGACACCGAGCGCATAGAGATCCCCTCGCCCATCGACGCTGTCTCCGCGGCCCTGCTCGGGCGACATGTAGTCGGGGGTTCCGCATACCAGCCCCGGCTTGGTAATCGAGCTTTCTTTGCCGAGAATCGTTGCAAGTCCAAAGTCGACTACCTTCACGAGATCATCGCCGGAACGCAGTGGGCGCAAGATGATGTTTTCCGGCTTGAGGTCGCGGTGTACGATCCCAAGCTCGTGGGCTTCGCCGAGAGCATCGAGCGTATTCACCAGGATCCCGCAAATGCGGTCGACCGCGAGAGGCCCCTCCTCGTGCATCACCAGCGCCAGATCTTTGCCGCTCAAGAACTCCATCGCCAAATAGAGGATGCCGTCGTCGGTGCGGCCGAAGTCGATGATGCTCACACTGTTGGGGTGGTTCAACCGGCTGGAGGCTCGCGCCTCTTGGTAGAAGCGGGCAACGGTCTGCTCATCGCCCAACAGGTGCGGGTGAATGACCTTGACAGCGACGGTGCGCCCGAGTGTGGATTGCTCGGCTTTGTAGACTCGGCCCATGCCGCCAACGCCGACCACCTCCTGGAGGAGGTAGCTGCCGCCGACGACGCGGCCGATGAGCGGATCCGCCGCGCCGAGGCCCCTTTGCTCCTCGGACGATGCCCCACACGCAGAGCAGAAGCGCGCCGCGTCGTCCACCGACGCGCCACATTGGTTGCACAAGCGCACCTATGCAGCATATCCCACGGCGTGCGCTGCTCAAACTTGCGCGGCGCTGAACACCTGGTGGGTGCTAGCGCTGTTCTTCGTCGAGGCGGCGCATGGCCTCGAGCAGCAGATGGTGGGTCGGAATGCCAATCGCATCTTCGACTGACGTATCGTCCGGCTCCAGCGCGAAATCGCCCTCGGTGAGCCGCAGGATTCCATACACGGCCTCCGCGCCTCCCAGGTCGCCAAAGCTCGCATCGTGGATCGAGCCCCCCTGAAAGACCAACTCACCATGAAGGGGGCCGCTACTCACCTGGAGCCGACCGCTCTTTCTTCCGTTCGCGAGGATCTGGATGACATCGGGAAGGGCCATCTCCTGAAGGGACCCAGAAACACCTCGCGTCGCAGTCCTTTGAACCGGCACGTCCCCCAAGATGCGCCCCGCCTTGGCGACGACGACCGCCGCTGATGCGGGCTTGACCACATAGTCGGCTGCGCCGAGCTCTAGACCACGATTGACCGAGGTCTGAGAGCGCTCGTGCGTGACGAACATGAGCGGCAGACCGGCGCCCGCGCCGCTCCGGAGCCTCCTGAGAAAGTCGAAACCGTCGCCGTCGGACAGTCGCACTTCGCTGATCACCACATCGTAGCTCTCCGCGTTGACGGCGCGCAGCGCGCCGGCGACGGAGCGTTCGATGGTGACTTCATAGCCCTGCGACGTGAACTGCACTTCGAGCACGGCCGTCTCCTCCGGATCCGGATCCACGATCAAGGCGCGGTGTCGCGTCGAGAGCATCGGGTTCCCGACATCGTCCCCAACGACGATCTGACGGAGCCAGTCGACGACCGCGGGATCGAAACCGGTCCCCTTGTGGCGATCGAGCTCGTCGCAGGCGCCTTCGGGCGTAAGCCGGCGGCCCAGTGCGTTGGACTTGTTCTGCGTGAGCTCGATGTAGCTCTCGGCCACCGCGAGTATGCGGGCTCCGAGTGGGATGGCTTTGCCGCTCAAACGCTCGGGAAAACCCTGCCCGTCGAATCGCTCGAAGCGGTGCCGTAGGGTCTCGATGGCAGTCGACGGAAGCGCAACCGACTCGAGAAGCCGAATCGGCGCCGTGTAGACCCGGCGCGCGGGGTCGCGCTTCGAGGGATCGTGGAGCACTTCGAATGTCGTGACGTGGGAGGCTGCGGAGATCCCGACATCATGGAGCTGTGCAGCAATCAGAATGCCCTGCACCTGATCATTGCTGAGCCGGATTCGCTGGCCGAGCTGTTGACAGACGCGCGCGACCCGCATGGAGTGCCCTCCGCGATCCTGATTGAGCTGCTCGATCAGCGTGACCAACACCCCAATGGTGTCGAGGTAAACTTCGGGGTCGACGGAAAGGTCGTCGCCGGTGGTCCCCACACCCAACTGCTCGATCAGGGTGCGCCCTGAAGCGGCGCGTGCATGCGTCTGCGCAGGCGGCCCTTCGGAATCCGGCTCGAGTTGCCGATCGTTCGCGACCTGCTCCCGTTCGACGCGGATCCGCTCGGCCGGCCGAATGAGCTGCCCGTCTTCTTCTTCGAACACCTGACCCCATCCTGGGACGGGGTCGACCTCTTGCCCGGAGTGCACGCTTCGCGATGACGCCCCGCTCAAGAGCATTTCGAAAGGGCCGTCGTTGTGATCGTAGTGCTTCGAGATCGCCGCACGAATCGCAGCTTCGCGCGCGACGTATACCTTGACGTCGCGGGCGCCCGTGGCGAACTGCATCTGCTGTCGGACGTCGTCGTCTCTCACATCCGCAGCCACGACGGATAAGATGCGGCTGCGGGCGTCGTAGAGAATCGGAAAGGCCGTAAGACGCTTCGCGAGCTTCTTCGGCACCTTGCCGAGCAGCCAAGGGTCCACCGCTGCCTTGGCCAGCTTCTCGGAACCGACGAACCGCGTCTTGAACAGCCCGGCGAGGTACTTGAGCAGATCCGTTTCGGCGAGGAGTCCGAGTTGCAGGATCGCTTCCTCGGCGGTCGACTGCGTCCGTTGCGCGTGAATGACCACCTCATCATAGAGACTCGGCGCGATGCGTCCTTCCGCAACCAGTCGATCCAGCGTCGCCACCCCGCGCAAATGCGTGGATTGCTCTGGTGAAACCCCCCGACTCACAGTCTCTATAGCTTAGCGGAACCAAGCCCTGGCGGCCCGCTTTGGGCCATGAGGATGCAAATAGACAACAAACGGGGGCCTGCTAGAGTCGGTCTCCGTGAGGCGGCGGCTCGGAACCTGGCTCTTCGTGGGCCTAACCGCGATCGGTTGTGCCACTACTGGCACGTTCCAAGGTCAGGTCTACCGGGGGCCACAGACCTCGTATCGCATCGGGTCGCTTCCCCCGGACTGGACACCTGTACGGGTCAACCAGGAGGATGACCTCGCCTGGCACAGCGCGGAGAAGGAGGCGGTGTTGCACGTAGCATCGAACTGCGACCCTTCCCTCGACATCCCGCTCAAGGCGCTTCGCACACATCTTCTCATCGGCTTCACGGAGCGAGAGATCATCGACGAAGAGGTGATCGCGATGGACAGTCGTGAAGCGCTGCGCACGCACCTCGAAGCGAAGCTCGACGGAGTCCCGCGCGAGATCCTGCTCCAGATCCTCAAGAAGGACGAATGCGTCTACGACTTCGGACTGATCGCACCGCCGGGGGTCCCCTACGAGGCCGCCCTGGATGACTTCGAGACGATGGTCGGCGGCTTCACGACGGAGCTGGACGCCTCGTGACTGCGGCCGCGCCATCGACGCGCCCTCGCGGTCTGATGAGCTGGGCGGACCAGCAGATCCGAGGGCTTCGAAGTTTCGTGGAGGAAGTCGGTGGCGCAACAGTCCTCACCGTGAAGACGTTCCGAACTCTGTTCACCTCCCGGTTCGACGGCGGCGAGTTCATCTATCAGCTCGAAGCGCTGGGCGTGCGAAGCCTAGCCATCGCCGCTGCCACCGCAATCTTCGTTGGCATCGTGATGACGATCCAGTTCGCCGTCTCGATGGAAGCGTTCGGCGCGAAGGACACCCTTGGACGGGTGATCGCCGTCTCCGAGGCGCGTGAGCTCGCCCCGTCCCTCACCGCTCTCGTCGTCGGGAGTCGAATCGCCGCTGGAATCGCCGCCGAGCTCGGATCGATGACCGTCACGGAGCAGGTCGACGCAATCCGGGCCCTCGGCGCCGATCCGATTCGCCGGCTCGTCGTTCCGCGATTGATGGCCTGCATCACCATCATGCCGCTCATCACGTTCATCGCGTTCATCCTCGGGATGCTGAGCTCGATGCTGGTAGCTGCTCTGTCCTACGGTATCCCGATGGAGTTCTTCGTATCCACGGCGCTCGATTCTATCCGTATCAACGACTTCGCAAGTGGCGTCTTCAAAACTCCTTTCTTCGGGCTCCTCATCGGCGTACTGGGCTGTTACTTCGGGCTCCAGACCCGTGGCGGCACCGAAGGGGTCGGCCGGTCGACGACCCGCGCCGTGGTCGTCGTGTCGATCAGCATCTTGATGGCAGACGCGCTCCTGACCCAGATTTTCGTGAGTATCGGCACCCTTTGAGCGAGGGCTAGATCCAAATGCCCGGGTCGAACGTCCTCATTCCCATGACCCGCCCGTGTTGGCTCCTTTGTGTGGCTCTTTCCGCGACGCTCGGCGCTTGTACGGAGGACGCCCGAGAGCCCGTTGCGGCACTGAGCAACCGTGCCAGCGCGTCGCGACTGCAAGCAAGCATCGTCGGCCTGAGGCGACTGGCCAAAACGGACGACTGCGCCGATTGCCACCGCGATGTCGCCTCGCACTGGGCTTCGAGCGTCCATGCCTACGCGTCGTTCGACAACCCTTGGTACCGCGTGAGCGTGGATGCGTTCCGGAGCGAGCGCGGTGAGAAGGACAGCCGCTTCTGCGCCGGTTGCCACGACCCGCTTCTGCTGCTTTCGGGGCAGATCGACCAGCCCGTCGAGGCCGGGAACGAGCTCGCGTATGCAGGCATCACCTGCTTGGTCTGCCACGGAGCCGAGGCGGTGACGGCGGATGGCAATGCGAGCCTCAGCCTGGCGCCAACGAAGGCGCTGATTCCGGACCCCGCGAGCGCGAGCGAGATCGCGGCGCACCGCAAGGCTCTCACGTTGGAGCCGCTGCGGACGGCTGCGCTGTGCGGCTCCTGCCACCGCTCATTCTCAGGTCCGGAGATGGGCAACGACAACCACCTCCCAGGGATCGAAGACTTCGGGGACTGGGCCTCTTCGGCGTATGCGGGCGCAGTACAGGATCACTTGATCTCGAAGGAGCCGGCGACCTGCCAGGACTGCCACATGCCTTCGGAGCCAGCCTCCGACGGCGAGCTCGCCGGCTCGAGAGATGGTGAGGTGCGGAGCCACCGTTGGGCTGCCTCTCACAGCGCACTGGCGGCACAGCTACCGGATCGAACCTATGCAGACCGAGCTCGTTCCACGCTTCAAGGGTCGATACTCGTCGATATCGGTCCCGTGGTGGCAGGGTCGCAGCGGTATGTTCTGCCGCGCGAGGCCGTGCTCGAGGGCGGAGAGACCTTGCGATTCGACGTCGTTCTCGAGAACCTGCGGGTCGGGCATCGCTTCCCCGGCGGGGTACGCGATCTCCAAGACAGCTGGGTGGAGGTGACTCTGAGGGACGCGTCCGGTCGGGTTCTGGGCGTATCGGAGCGCCGCAAGGACGATGGAAGCGATGTCTTCGTCTTGCGGGCGACGGTGTTGGATGCCGATGCACGCCCGGAGCGACTGCACCGTGTCCATCGTTTTGCTGCGGCTGCGTTCGATCGGACGCTCGATGCACACCAAGCGCGTACGGTCCGCTACTCGATCGAGTTGCCGGAGAATCTGCCGCTTCCACTTCGCATCGATGCACGACTCCTACACCGGAAGCACAGCCCAGAGTTTCAAGCCCTGGCATGCGAAGCGAGCCGCTCGGACCGTGGCTTGGAGTTTGCGGC
>CBDUCC010000207.1:0-7007 GCA_965365555.1 uncultured Myxococcales bacterium
CCGAGAGCCTCCTCCCAGCGGAGCAGCTCGCCGGCGCTCGCAATGACCGCCGCGCGCTCATTTTCGGGGTCCCGAGCCACTTCGACTGGAGTATAGGCCGGATTCGTTGACTTGGCTGTTGCGGGGTCGTTACCCTCGTAACCGGAGGAGATGGACGGGGCGATGTCACGCGCGCGAGTTCTGGCGATTGGCGACACACATGTGGGCATGAAACGCACCCACAACGAGGACACCTTCATGCTTGCCGACGAGGACAACCTCTACGTCGTCGCCGATGGCATGGGCGGTCATGCCTCGGGCGAGGTCGCGAGCAAGATGGCCGTCGAGACGTTGCGAGAGTTCTTTCGAGCGACGAGCGCGGACCCGGAAGCGACCTGGCCGTACAAGATGGACAAGGCGCGAGGCTATGAGGAGAACCGTCTCATCACGGGGATCAAGCTCGCGAACCTCCGCATTCATGAAGCCGCGCACAAGAACCCGCAGATGCATTCGATGGGGACGACCGTCGCCGGCATCCTCGTCGTGGAAGACGGAGTGCTGATCGGGCACGTCGGAGACAGCCGGGTCTACCGCATTCGGGACGGCAAGATGGAGCAGCTCACGAGTGACCACTCGCTCTTGAACGACTACATCAAGATGAAGCGCCTCTCCGAGGAAGAGATCGAGAACTTTCCGCTCAAGAACGTGATCGTGCGTGCGCTCGGCATGAAAGCCACGGTGAAGGTCGACACGGTGCTCGACCGTCCCGAGATCGGCGACATCTACGTGATCTGCAGCGACGGACTCTGCGGCCCGGTGACGGACCCGGAAATTCAGCGCATCGTCACCACGCAGCCCGACCTTCAAACGGCCGCCAACCGATTGATCGAGGGCGCGAACGAAGCCGGTGGCCCCGACAACATCACAGTCGTGCTCGCCAAGGTGATGGGGCTCAGCTGAGCTCGATCCGGTGCTCCGGCGTCAGCACCGCCCCCGAGGCGGACCGAGCGACGCGCACGCCCGGCCAGACCACGCAGCGGTCGAGCTCCACGCCCGCGTCGAGCTCCACGCCCGCCCCGATGACACTTCGCCGAACGCACGGTGTTGCACCCGAGTCAGCGGCGAGGATGCATCCACCCTGCGGCGTGACGCCCGGCCAGGTGAAGGCCCCCGAGGCGAGCTCGAGATTCAGCCGGTGGTACTCCGAGATCGTTCCCAGATCGGCCCAGGGCGAATCGTCGACGAACCCGAGGACTGGCGCGCCGCGGTCCACCCAGCTTCGATAGGCGCTTCGGATCACACAGCCCGACGCGGGGAGGTCTCGAAATGCCTCGGGCGCCAAGATCTGAACTCCGGTGAACATCAAGCGCTCCTTTACGGAACGGCTCTCCGGTGCGCCAAGTAGCGTCCGGACCCAGCCGGCAGCATCCACACCGATCGCTCCAAAGCGTTCTGGGTCCCGGGTGCGGCGTAGTATCATTGTTGCTACGGCTCCCTGGGTTTGGTGTTCCCGGAGCGCGGCCTCGAGGCCGGGTGCAAAGAGGGTATCCCCGTTCACGACCAGAACGGGCTCCGAGGGGTCGTCGAACAGCCTCTGGGCACGCCGAAGGCCTCCTGCGGTCCCGAGCAGGGTCGTTTCGCGAGAGAAACGAAGCTCCACCCCGTCCGGGCAGGCGTCGCGCAAGGCCCCTTCGACGAGCGCCGGTTGCGGGTGCGTATTCGCGACGATCGACCTCACCCCGACGCGCGCCAGATGCTCCATCGCGAAGCCTCCGAGCGGGCGATTCGCTACCGGCACGATGGGCTTGGGGCGGAGATTGGTGAGCGGCCGCAGGCGCGTGCCGAGCCCGGCTGCTAGAAGCATGGCCTGCACGCGACCATCGTAGTCCCGTGTGTGCTATCGGACCAGGAATGTACGCAGACCGCCGGCGCGGAGCGAGTACGATACGACGATGAAGACGATCCTGCTGACCGGAGCCGCTGGCTTCATTGGAAGCAACACCGCAACCGCGCTGCTCGCGCGTGGCGATCGGGTCGTCGGCGTCGACAACCTCAACGACTATTACGATCCGGCCCGCAAGCATGCGAACCTAGAGGAGGTTCGCGCCGGAGCGCCGGACCTCGAGAAGTTCCAGTTCCACCAGGCAGACATCCGCGACGAGCGCGAGATGAATCGGGTCTTCGCCGAGCACGAGCCCGATGTCGTGATTCACCTCGCGGCCATGGCGGGTGTCCGGGCCTCGATGGACAACCCGCGGCTCTACCTCGACGTCAACCTCAACGGGACCCTGACGTTGCTCGACGTCGCTCAGCGTCATGGGCAGCCACCCTTCGTGTTCGCCTCGACGTCGTCGGTGTACGGCCGAACCAAGGTCATCCCGTTCATCGAGAGCGACCGCGCCGATCGTCCGCTGGCTCCCTACCCTGCCAGCAAACGAGCTGCGGAGTTGTTGGGGCACTCTTACCATCATCTCTACGGGCAGAACTTCACCGCGCTGCGCTTCTTCACCGTGTACGGGCCTCGAGGCCGGCCCGACATGATGGCGTACCTCGTGCTCGACAACATCTTCACGGGGAAAGAAGTGCCGCTTTACAACAATGGGCAGATGCACCGTGATTGGACTTTCATCGACGACATCGTTCGAGGAGTCATCGCCGCTGCCGATCGGCCGCTAGGCTTCGAGGTAATCAACCTCGGGCGTGGCGAGCCGATCCTGCTCGCGGATTTCGTCCGCATGATCGAGGATCTCGCTGGCCAACGTTCGAATCTGACGGACAAGCCCATGCCGGCCGCGGACGTCGAGTACACCTACGCCAACATCGACCGTGCCAGAGAGCTTCTCGACTACTCGCCCAGGGTGAGCGTCGAGCAAGGCGTTCGCGCGTTTTGGGAGTGGTATCAGCACGCCGTGCTCGGAAGCGGGGGCCGATGAGCCGTCTAAAGAACCGAACCTCGCAGTTCTTGATCGACGTCGGCGTGCTGATGATCGCCTTCGGGCTCGCGACGCTGATTCGGTTCGACTGGGATGTGCCAGCCGAGATGTTTCGCCAACTGGTCATCGTGCTTCCCTATGTCGTGCTCCTCCAATACGCGTTCCTCTCGATGTTCGGGATCACCCGGTTTTCGTGGCGATTCATCAGCCTCCGGGACGCCGTGCAGATCTTTGTCGCCATTGCGTCGGCCGGCGCCTTGCTGGTCGCGCTCCGCTTCGTCAGCCCCACGCTCGTCGACCGCTTTCCGCCGGCTCGCTACGGAATCGTGCCTTTGGGCGTGCTGCTCGGAGACTTCGTGTTCGCGTTCCTCGGGCTCACGGGCGTCCGCGCGCTCCGCCGTCTTCTCGGCGAGCGTGCGGCATCGCGCGAGTACGGACGCGCGAACGCGGTGCAGGTGCCAACGCTCCTCATCGGTGCGGGCCAAGGCGGCGTCTTGGTCGCGCAGGAGCTCATCCGCAGACCGGATGTCGGGATGGTTCCCGTGGGCTTCATCGACGACGATCCGGTCAAGCAAGGCGCGCTCATTCACGGTATCAAGGTCCTCGGAACGAGCTCCGAGCTCGCCGACATTGCACGTGAGCTGGAGGTGACCCAGGCGCTCATCACGATTTCGAGTGCACCGGGGACCGATATCCGACGGATCACGGAGCGCTGCGCACAGGCCGGCCTCACGACGAAAATCGTTCCCGGAACCTATCAGATCGTCGGCGGACGCGTGAACCTATCCCTCATCCGGGAGGTCGCGATCGAAGACCTCCTTCGGCGCGAGCCTGTCGAGCTCGACACCCCGTCGGTGTCGAGTGTCGTCGATGCGCAGCCGGTGATGGTCACCGGCGCAGGCGGCAGCATCGGCTCCGAGCTCTGTCGACAGATCGCTGGGCTTGGGCCATCGGCTCTGGTCCTCGTCGAGCGCTCGGAGAATGCGCTCTTCGAGATCCACTCCGAGCTAAGGCGGCGCTTTCCGGAGATCGAAGCGATCCCCTGCATTGCCGACGTCACGGACGCGCCCCGCATCACGGCTGTGTTCGCTCGGTACCGTCCAACGACCGTCTTCCATGCGGCGGCGCACAAGCACGTGCCGATGATGGAGTGGAACGCGGGCGAGGCAGTCAAGAACAACGTTGCGGGAACCCGCACGGTCGCGGACCTGGCGCACCGATTTGCCGCGGAGCGCTTCGTCATGGTTTCGACCGACAAAGCCGTCAATCCCAGCTCGGTCATGGGTGCGACGAAGCGTGGCGCCGAGCTCTACGTGCAGGCATTGTCTGGCACGAGCGCAACGCATTTCGCTACGGTACGATTCGGAAACGTACTCGGCTCCGCCGGCAGCGTGATTCCCATCTTCAGACGGCAGATCCGCGACGGTGGACCCGTGACCGTGACCCATCCAGACATGACGCGCTATTTCATGACGATTCCGGAGGCTGTGCAGTTGGTGATTCAAGCGGCGGCCCTGAGCCGTGGTGGCGAAACATTCGTCCTCGACATGGGTGCTCCAGTTCGCATCGTCGACCTGGCGACCGATCTCATCCGGTTGAGCGGGCTCGAGCCGGGCCGCGACATCGAGATCCAATTCACCGGAGTGCGCCCCGGCGAGAAGCTATTCGAAGAGCTTTCGACCAGCGCCGAGAGTCTTGCCAGGACGGCGCATCCCAAGATCTTCACCGGCTCCTATGCGTCGCCCGAGCTCGTCGCGCTACGAGCCCAGTTCGACTCGCTTCTGGCGCTTTGCGAGGCCGGCGATGGCGATTCGATCCGTGCGGCGCTCTCGGCGCTGGTGCCGGAATACGAGGCTGACTCCGAGCGCGACGTTTCGGCGTCTTCAGTGCCCTTGCGCGAGTCGGAACCTGCGGGGTCGGTATGAAGATTCTCGTCACCGGCGGGGCCGGGTTCATCGGAAGCCATGTCGCGGAGGCGGCGGTCGAAGCCGGCCATCGGGTTCTCGTCGTCGATGATCTCAGCTCAGGAGTCACGGAGAATGTCCCTCATGACGCAGATTTTCATCCGGTCGACATCTGCAACCGCGAGGCGTTTCGGGAGCTCGCCATGCAGTTCGAGCCCGATGCGATCAGCCACCACGCCGCTCAGGCCAGCGTTTCGGTGAGCGTTCGAGAGCCCTTGCACGATGCCAACGTCAACGTGCTCGGATCGATCAACGTCGCCGGGGTTGCGCTCGAGTGCAAGAGCCGACTCGTGTTCGCATCGACGGGAGGAGCACTCTACGGCGAAGTCCCCGAGGGAGAAGTCGCCGACGAGGACTGGCCGGCCCGGCCGCTGAGCCCCTATGCGTGCAGCAAGGCGAGCTTCGAGCACTACTTGCGAGCGTTCGGCCAGAGCGAAGGGCTTCGCTACACGATTCTTCGCTACGGGAACGTCTACGGTCCCCGGCAGAACCCGCACGGCGAAGCCGGTGTCGTGGCCATCTTCTTGCAGCGCCTGTTGTCGGGGCAGGCGATCCGGGTCAATGCACGCGCTCAGGACGGCGACGACGGCTGCGTACGGGACTACGTCTACGTGCGAGACGCCGTTCGAGCCAACCTCGCCTCGTTCGATGGCGCGCTCGACGGTCGCACCCTCAACATCGCAACCGGCGCCGCGACTGCCACGCGAACCCTTGCCGAGAGCCTGGTGCGGCTCGTCGATCAACCCGCGGTCGTGGAGGACGGTCCATTCCGAGCGGGCGATCTCGAGCGCTCCGTTCTAGACCCATCGGTCATGGTGTCGATTCTCGGAGAGCCGACACCCCTCGAGCGCGGCTTGGTGGCCACCACCGAATGGTTTCGCGATTCGATGAGGCGAGCGTGACGGAACGCATTGCGATCGTCGGCCTCGGGTACGTCGGCCTTCCCGTCGCACTCGCGTTTGCCCGCAAGTTCGAGGGCACCGTTGGTTTCGATGTCTCCGAGGCGCGCATCGAGGCCCTCCGCGCACACCGCGATTGGACCGGAGAGGTGGAGACGGACGCGCTCGCGGCCTCACCGATTCACCTCAGTGCCGACCCAGCCGACCTTCGCGGCTGCACGTTCTTCGTCGTTGCTGTGCCGACGCCGCTCGACGATGACAAGCAGCCCGACCTCGGTCCCTTGCTCTCGGCCACTCGGACCGTCGGTGCAGCACTCGCCCCTGGGGCGGTCGTCGTATACGAGTCGACGGTGTATCCCGGGGTCACCGAGGAGCGCTGCGGGCCTCTGCTCGCCGAGGTCTCCGGGCTCCGGCAGTCCCAGGACTTCAAGCTCGGCTACTCGCCGGAGCGCATCAATCCGGGGGACAAGCTTCACACCTTCGAGCGCATCGTGAAGGTCGTCTCCGGTGAGGACGCGGAGACCCTCGATCGCGTGGCGGGCGCCTACGAAGCGGTGGTCGAAGCGGGCGTCTACCGGGCAGCGTCCATCAAGGTCGCAGAGGCTGCAAAAGTCATCGAGAACACGCAGCGTGACGTGAACATCGCCTTGATGAACGAGCTCGCGCTGATTTTCGACCGACTCGACATCCGCACCCAAGACGTGCTCGAGGCGGCTGGAACGAAGTGGAATTTCTTGCCCTTCACGCCAGGCCTCGTTGGCGGGCACTGCATCGGAGTCGATCCCTACTATCTGACCGCAAAGGCGGAGTCCCTCGGCTATCGGCCCGAGGTGATTCTCGCGGGCCGAAAGATCAACGACGGCATGGGTGGGTTCGTGGCCGACAAGGCCGCCGAGCTACTTCGTTCGCAGAACGTGGCCGTGTCTCGAGCACGCGTCGGAATACTCGGTTTGACCTTCAAAGAGAACGTGCCGGATCTTCGGAATAGCCGCGTGCCGGACATCACCGATCAGTTGCGCGCGCATGGCATCGAGCCCATGGTGCACGATCCTTTCGCTTCGGCGGAAGAGGCGCTCGGCGAGTACGGGATCGAGCTTCGCCCCATCGATGCACTGTCCGAGCTCGACGTTCTGATCTTGGCGGTTGCGCACCGGCCCTACCTCGACGACCGCGCGGCCCTCTGGGCGCGGTTGAAGTCGGGCGGCCGGCTTAGCGACGTGAAGTCGGCCTTC
>CBDUCC010000208.1:0-6988 GCA_965365555.1 uncultured Myxococcales bacterium
CCACCACTGCACGATCGAGAGCGCCTCGAAGCGCGCGAGCCGTGCCATCCTGAAATGCCTCGATACGAACGTAGACCACCCGGCCGTCCAGAATCCTCGTCTCCACCGGGTCGATCTCGATGAACGCGCGCTCGAGCGTCCGTTCGAGCGCCCCCGCCGTGCCCTCTCGTCGAATCGTCACGTCGACCGTGCTCCCCGGCTCTCCGCGAATCATGCGGACGGCATCATACAAGCGCATGTCGCGGGCCTCCTCGCCGTCGATCGTCAAAAAGCGGTCGCCGGGAAGCAGACCGGCTTCGTCCGCGGGACCGCCGTCAAACACAGCGAGAATCGTGAGCCACCCATCGCGGGTCGACACCTCGACGCCAATGCCGGCGAAGCGCCCGTCGGAATCGCTCTTGAAAATCTCGTACTCCTCGGGATCCATGTACTCGCTGTGCGGATCGAGGGACTCGGCGAGTCCGCGAATGGCGCCGTGCACCATCTCTTCCTGATCGACGGGTTCGACGTAGGCGAGCTCGATGAACGCGAGCGCGCGGGCGAACAGTGAAAGCGGCTCGAAGGGGCTGCGCCGCGCTGGCGCCTCCGATGTCATCACCGCGACGAAGAGGATCGCTCCGAGCCCGGCCACGAGCAGCCGAAGTGTTTTGCGGCGCCTTTTCTGACGGAACATGTGGCTCAAACCTTTACAATTGACAGTACTTGGATCCGTGGGTAGGACCACTGAATACGCGAGCGGCGCATCGGGAGTGATGAGCGCGTCCGCATGGAGGATTCTGAAACGTGTCTACGACCGATAAGCGCAAGCAAAGCCTCTACTTTCCAGAGTCGATGCTACACGACATCAAGCATGAATCGGCAAGGTTGGACCGTTCGCTCTCGTGGATCGTCCAGCGCTGCGTCAAGATTGCCCTCCCCGAGATCCGCAAGCTGCCCTCCGTCAACGACATCCCGGACACTCCGGAAGACGCGAACAAGAAGTAAGTTCCGCCGTCGTGTCGTACGACCGGGAGCGGTTCGTCGAGGCCGAGGACGGGACTCGGCTGTTCATCGAGGAACGGGGCCACGGGGAGCCTGCGATCGTCCTGACGGACGGTATCGGCTGCGACGGGTTCGCTTGGCGGTACCTGGCGCCTCGACTCAGCGAACGGCACCGGGTCGTGCATTGGCACTTCCGCGGGCATGGCCGAAGCGGCCCCCCTGTGGACCGGCAACGACTGTCGATCGAGCACCTCGCCGGGGATTTGCGCGTCGTGCTCGAGGAGCTCGAGGTGCAGCATCCGGTCATCGCAGCGCATTCGATGGGGGTCCAGGTCGCACTCGAGTACTACCGGCAGCACCCTAGCGAGGTGGCGGCGCTCGTGCTGATGTGCGGGACCTTTGGTCGCATCACCACGACCTTCCACGGAACCGACCTCCTCGACCAGATTCTGCCCGGGCTTCTGCGAGGAGCCTCGACGTTCCCGATCGTCGCCAAGGCGCTCTGGGGCCGCGTACCCGCCGCGCTCGCGTTTCGGGTCGCCTGCGCCGGCCGAGAGCTCGACCGGGATCGAATCCGCGAAGAGGACTTCGAGCGCTACTGGGAGCATTCCGGCCTCATGGACCCGGACGTCTTCTTGCGGATGCTTCAGTTCGCAGGCCGGCACGACGCGCGTAGCTTTCTCGAAGAGGTGCAGGTGCCCGCCTTGGTCGTGGCCGCGGAGCGCGACACCTTTACTCCGATGGAGCTCGCAGACGAGATGGCACGCGCCATGCCTCGCGCGGAGATCGAGATCATCGAAGACGCCAGCCATGCCGCCCCGGTCGAGCAACCTCGACGCATTGCAGAGCGGCTCGAGGACTTCCTCGCTGCCCGTGTTGGGCCGGCCGCAGAACAGGGTTAGTACTCCGCGCGGAACAACTGCTGCCCCATCAGCACGTAGGTTCCCCGAGGCACGTACGACTCGTTGGAGACCCGCACGAACGTTCCGTTCGAGCTGCCGACATCGGTGAGAAACACGTGGCCGACCTCGGAGTGAATCCGGCAGTGGAGCCCGGAAACGTAGCCGTCCTCCGGGAAGAGTACGTCGCCACGTTCACGGCCTAGATGGATTCCGTGCGGCGGAACGGGGAAGCTGTTGCCGGTGGCCTCGCGTCCAATCACCAGCGAGATGCGTCCGACGAAGCCGTAGTGTGGGCTGCCGGCGTGCTGTGTGCCGTCCGGTGCCGGATCGGGTGCCATCGGCGCATCGAAGCGAAGAATCTCTTGCCCAACGCGAAACACGCTTCCGTCGAACAGCTCGATGGGCATGTCCGGGTCGATGCGGATGTAGACCCCGTTCAGACTCTCCATGTCCTTGACGACCATTTGATCGCCTTCGAAGCGAAACTCAGCATGCTCCGGAGAGAGATAGGCGTCACTGGCGAAGATGCCGCCCGCGCTGCGTCCGATGAGCGAGGGACCGTCTGCGAGCGGAAACGAGTCGCCCTCGGTCCCGTCGGGCTGAATCAGAACAAGGCGAGCCAACTGCGCAGGAGCCTCTGGCGCTTCGGCCACCGCGGGGGGCGAGACCCGCTCTTCGGGGGCTTCCATCCCTGTAGCCGGCGGAAGATCCGAGTGGAGGTCGTGCCCGCAGACGTGGCAGAAGCGGAAGTTCTCGGGTACCTGGGCGCCACAGTGGGTACAGGGCGAGGTGGCGTCGCTCAGCGGTGCCAGCTCCGGAGAAAGCCCGTCGTCGGTCCACTCCGGCCGGGGCTCCGGCGGAAGCAGGTCGGATTCAGGAGCTTCGAGCTCGAGCTGAGGTGCCGAAGCTAAAGCGCTCGAACCGATGGCGTGCGCCGGCGGCGCGTTCGTGGTCCTGGCTTCCGAGCTCCCGGGCGCCGCGACCGCATTCGGACTGCTCGAATTGCGCGGAAGCTCGGCACCGCATCCAAGACAGAACTTGTAGTGGTCCTGGTTTTCCTTTTCGCATCGGGAACAGACGATCACGCCGTCACCTCCACTCGAACCAGATTCCGACCGAGGAACAGATAGTCACCATGCCCGAGCTCCTTCTCCCCTCGAATGCGGAGGTAGGTCCCGTTTTGCGAGTTCTCGTCGACGAGCTTGAGGTGTTCGCCAGCCATTTCGACCTTCGCATGCCGGGGGGACAAGTGGATGTCGTCCGGGAAGTTCATGTCGCAATCCTCGCGGCCGATCTCGACCGCATGCTCCTGAGCGCAGCAGACGATGCCATCCATGCCGCCCTCGAGGACTTGGGTGACGCGGAACGCGCTCGGACGACGCGGCGACGCATAGAAATACGTCTGATCCGGCTCCGGGCCGGAGCTGTCCTTGGGCGTGGCGTCAATCCGAAAGAGCTGCTGCCCACACATGAAATGGTCGCCGATCTGGACCGGGGTTGCGCCACGGATGCGGACATAGACTCCGTTGAGGCTGCCCTCGTCTCGAACGACGAGCTTTTCGCCGCGGTAAATGAAGTTGGCATGTCGCGGGCTCAACCAGTTGTCGCTTGGGAATGGGATCTGGTCGGCTTCACGTCCGGCGAGGTGCTCGGTGGCCTGCAGGAGGTAGGTCAGGCCCTCGCCCATGGCCTCGTCACCGCGGACGACGATCAGACGGGCCTTCCCCGGCATCTGGAGAGCGCCAAAGTACTGTGTATCGAGCGTCTGCGCCTCGGACGGCACCGGTGCTCCACATGCCCCGCAGAACTTGTGTCCGGACGGAACCGCGCTGGCGCACTCCGTGCAGACATAATTGCGAGCTTGCTCCATGCCTCATCCCCTCTTGCCCAGCCCCTGGGCGGCAACGCTATCGAGAGTAATAGGCCATGGGATCGCCCCTCGTCAATCAGCGCGCCAGGCGGACCCTGGTCCTCCATTGCGTCGGTGGGCGGTGCGACTACTCTCTGGCCGATGGAGCTCTACATCGGCGCATCTTTGGAACGGCCCCCTGGGCCGAAATACGCGTCGGAGCTGCCATTTGCCGAGCTCTCCCTTCAGCAGCCACTGCCGAAGCCAGGGACGATGGCGAAGTGGCGAGCGGGCCTCCCGGAGGGCTTCCAAGTGGCTCTGCGCATTCCGGATCCGATCTGGAAGCACGCAGCCGGGCCTCTTCGCGACGCGGAGACGCTGCAGTCCGGCCTCGACTGGCTCTCGGGCGCGGCGGAGAGCCTCGAGGCCTCCCTGCTGGTCTTGAATACGGGCGCGAGCATCACGACCGGCGCACGGGATCGGGATCGGCTTCGCCGCTTCGTCGATCGCATCCCGCGGCGGGAAGGGACGGAGATCGTCTGGCGGGCCGGCGGGCTATGGGAGTTCGAGGCCGTTCAAAGCCTCTCCAATACGCTCGGCATCATCGGCGCGTTCGACCCCATCGATGATCCGGCTCCTGACGGCGATGTGATCTACGGAGCGCTCCTGGCCGAGGGGCTTCGGCGGTCTTTCTCGCATGCACTTCTGCTGGACGTCATCGACGGACTCCTCGGCTGCGAGGCGAAGCGGGCGTACCTGACGATCGACTCGCCCCAGTCATTTCGCGAAGCACGGCTCCTCCGGTCGATCCTAGAAGGGAACGAGTGAACGCGTGGGCGGCGAAAGTCACTCGCGTCGACCAGCCCGAACCGGGCTTGCTTTGCCTCACCTTCCGCGCTGACGGGCGACAGGAAACACTACTCCTGGTCACCCTGCCAGGGGCCTTGGCGCTCGGGATCGTGGAGCATCGCCCGCGAGGAGCCACGGCGACCGAATCGACCTCGAAGCTTCGTCGTCATCTCGAAGGCGCCCGAATTCTCGCAACTGAAGTGAGTCGCCGCGCCGCCCGACTCAGGCTCGAGCGCGGCGGCGCGACCGTTTTCGTCGTAGCGACTGCGGCCAAACCCTACGGCGCGTGGTGGCTTCTGGACGCAACAGGTTCGGTCCTGATGCGATCGCCGGGAGCTGGCGCTGCTCCGCCCGACGAGGACGGCCATTGGACCGAGCGCTCGGCGCAGGCCCTACGAGAATCGGGCTCAGGAGCCCTCGATGCGCATCAGGCGGCTCGACTTCGACAGCTTCGGCGTGCGCTCGCTCGCCAGGTCAAACGAATCGAAAAGAAGCGGGCCGCGATCCTCGCCGACCTAACCCGTGCGAAGGACGCCGATGAACTCCACGAGCAAGCGAGCTTGCTCCTCGCGCATGCCTCGCGGGTGCCGGTCGATGCGGAGTCGATCGAGCTCGAGTCATGGGAGAATCCGGGACGGCGCGTGCGCATCGATCTCCGACCGGGGCAGTCTCCGGCCGAGCGCGCGCAGGCCCTGTTCGCGAAGTCGAAGCGCCTGAAGCGCGGGCTCGACGTCGCGCCGTCGCGCCTGAGCCGCGCGGACGCGGAGCTCGATGCGCTCCGTCGAGTCGCCAAGGAGTTGGAAGGACAGTCCGCCGCCGAGGCGGCCGCGACCCTCGAAGAGCGAGGCGTGACCGTCGTCGAACCTCGGGAGCGCGAGCGACAACGGCGACGCGCCGGTTCGCGCCTTCCATATCGGGAGTTCGTCAGCGCGGACGGGGCGCGCGTGCTGGTCGGTCGCGGCGCCGGCGACAACGATCGGCTCACGCTGCGAGTGGCCCGCCCACACGATCTTTGGCTGCATGCACGCGGGGTCACGGGTGCACACGTGGTGGTGCGGCTGGACAAGGGCCGGTCCTGCTCGCCCGAAACCCTGGTAGACGCGGCGACCCTGAGCGCGTACTTCAGCGACCTCCGGGGAGAGCCCGTGGTCGACGTGCTTTACACGCCGCGGCGCTTCGTTCGGAAATCGAAGGGAAGCCCGGTCGGCTCGGTGACGCTCGAGCGGGAGAAGGTCATCGCGGTCCGCGTCGAGCCCAGTCGGCTCGAACGCCTCCTCCAGGGAGAAGAACGAGCCTGAGCACAGCCTTTGGGGCGTTAAACACCAACGCCCCAGCCGATGGGCTGAGGCGTTGGCCGTCGAACACCCCCCTTCGAACGAGAGGGATCGTCACGACAGACTGCGCGAAGGCCCTGGAAACCAAGGCCTTAGGCAAGGGGTCACTGTGGTGACCCCTTCGGTCGGCCAAAAGGCCTACCGCCTAGAAGCCTACTTCTTCTTGCGAGTCGCGCGCTTCTTCACGGCCTTCTTGGCCGCACGCCGCTTGACGGCCTTCTTGGCCGCACGCTTCTTCACGGCCTTCTTGGCCGCGCGCCGCTTGACGGCCTTCTTTGTTGCGCGCTTCTTCACGGCCTTCTTGGCCGCACGCTTCTTCACGGCCTTCTTGGCCGCGCGCTTCTTCACGGCCTTCTTCGCCGCGCGCCGCTTGACGGCCTTCTTGGCCGCACGCTTCTTCACGGCCTTCTTTGCCGCACGCTTTTTGACGGCCTTCTTCGCTACGCGCTTCTTGGCTGCCTTCTTCGCTACGCGCTTCTTGGCTGCCTTCTTCGTCGTACGCTTCTTTGCCGTGCGCTTCTTCGCCGGCTTCTTCTTTGCTGTTCGTTTCTTTGCAGTCGCCATTTCGACCTCCTCCAAGGTGGGTCAAGATTGCAGGTGCACGTACCGTATTGTCACGTCACTTCACGTGTCAAGCGGAACCGCACATGAATTATACATAAGTTTGTACTATTTGAGTGAAATGTTTTGCAACGTCAGCTCTCAAGTATCTGAAATTACTCATTAACATATCGTTGTTAGATCAGGTTGAAAAGGTGAATGAGGCGCATAAACGGGCCGGCCGAGGAGGATCGAGGTCGAGACCGGCGGATCGTGCACACCGGGTTCGGGCTTCCGGCTCGCGTTGACCAGTGCGCAGGCTGAGACTACATTTCGCCCCTGCTGGGGAACTACCCAGTAGGACGGAAGGGGTCGGGAGCTCGCGACGTGCGACGACGAGGTCGGAAATAATCACTGCGCACCCCCCGTTTTTACCGGCGTCTACAAAAACAGGCGCAGGGCACATTTTTGGCGAGAGAAGGAGTCCCGATGCAAGCGGGAACATACGATTTCAAGGTTGGCGACAAAGCCAT
>CBDUCC010000209.1:0-6949 GCA_965365555.1 uncultured Myxococcales bacterium
GCCCACAACCTCGAGACCGTTCCGCGGTTGTCGCGCCAGGTCCGGGTTCAGGCGAGCTACCCGCGCAGCTACACGATTCTCGAGCACGCTCGCAGCCGCGACGCGATCGCGATCGCGCACCTCCACTGGTACGCAGTGCTCGCCGCGCAGCGCCTTCGCCGAACTGGGACGGCTCCGCCCGAGCCGTTCGAGGCGGCGCTTTCACCGGGGTCGGCGGAGCCGCCAGCCGAGGAGCCGACGCTTCCGCAGACCGTACTTCTCTACCGAAGTCTCGGTCTCGATCGCGACGGAGCCCGATGGATGACGGAACGTGAGGCGGAGCTCGCTTCAGGCTACCCGAGGTCCCAACGAATTCCGGTCCTCGCCGACCTCTATCGTCAGGCCGGCGCGTACCGCGAAGCGCTGCGCATCGCCCGGCGCAGGATGAAGTTTCTCCGCAGCGATCCCGCCGAGCACCGTTGGTGGTGGGATGCGGCCTATCCCATGCCCTGGGTCGAGCTCGTCGATGCACACCGTGGCGAGCTTCCGCGCGCCCTCGTGTACGCGACGATGCGTCAGGAGAGCGGCTTTCAAGCGGAGGTCATCAGTCGTGCGGGGGCGGTCGGATTGATGCAGGTGATGCCCGAGCTCGCCACCAAGATCACGGGACAACGAGTGACGCGCCGGGCGCTCCAGAACCCCGAGGAGAACATCGACCTCGGCGTTCGCGAGATGAAGGCGCTCGCGGAGCAACTCGGCCATGTCTATCCCCTGAGCATCGCTGCATACAACGCTGGAAAGAGTCGCGTACGGCGCTGGCTTCGGGAGAGCGGCCGAATGGAGCTCGATCGTTTCGTCGAGCGGATCCCGTTCAACGAGACGCGCAACTACGTTCGGCGTGTGAGCACTCACTATGCCCGCTATCGCTATCTCGACGATCCCGAGTCGGGATGGCCGAAGCTGCCTCGCTTCGTTAAGCCCTGATTTGCGCGCGCTTGGCCTCTTTGCGAGACTGTGGGGCACGATTTTGGGTTGCCTGCGAGTAGGTCGAAGGCCAAGAGAAGGGACCGACCGCATCCGCGGGCGTGTGGGTGCACATGAACTTCACTGCTGCAGGGCTCTCCGACGTTGGACTTCAGCGAGAGCACAATGAGGACAGCTTCTGCATTGCCTCAGAGCACCGACTTTTCGTCGTCGCGGACGGCATGGGCGGCCACCGTGCAGGAGACATCGCCAGTCGAATGGCGACCGCAGAGGTGCGGTCGTTCTTCGATGCCACCGAGATCGACAATGGCGCCTGGCCCAATGATGACGAAGGAAACGCTCTCGGGCCCGATGAGCAACGGCTCGTATCTGCGGTCAAGCTTGCCAATCAACGGATCTTTCAGGCATCGATTGGAAATCGCTCCGTCCAAGGCATGGGCACGACGATCGTGGGCGCCCTCTTCAATCGCGCGGAGCGAAAGCTACACATCGCGCACGTGGGCGACAGCAGGGCGTACCGCATCCGAGCCGGCGAAATGACTCAGCTCACCCGCGATCATTCGCTTCTCAACGACTACTTGCTGGTCATGCCCAACCTGAGTGACGCTCAGAAGGAGCGCCTGCCAAGCAATGTGATCACCCGAGCACTCGGCATGCAGGACGCCGTGGCCGTCGATCTGAGCGACGACCGGGTTCAGCCCGGCGACGTGTACGTCCTGTGCTCCGACGGCCTGAACGGCATGGTTGCCGATCAGAGGATTCTCGAGATCGTGCAAAGCTCGGCTGGAGATATCGAATGGGCTTCCAGAGCCCTGGTCAGCGAAGCGAACCACAACGGCGGTGAAGACAACATCACGGTCGTTCTCGTGCAGATTTCGGAGTGAATTGATGACGAAGTCCTTCGCAATCCGGCAGCTGCTGGACTGCCCCGAACGAGAGTTCTGGGAACGAATATTTCGAAGCGAAGACTTCAACCACTACCTCTACGAAGGCCTCGGGTTCGAGTACGAGCTCCAGGAATGGAACTCGAACACCGGATACCGTCGCGCACGTGTCTGGCCCGGACATCAGATGCCCGGTCCGCTCGCCAAAGTGTTCGGAGAGCGGTTCAGCTATGTCGAGGAAGGCACGTTCGACCCTGTCACCGAGTGCTATCACTTTCGCGTGATCCCTTCGTCGATGCCCGACCGCATCCGAGCCACCGGCACGGTGGTCGTCGAACCGGTGTCCGAGCGGCAGTGCGAGCGTAAGGTGACCCTGGAGATCGGGGCGGATGTGCTCGGGCTCGGCCGCCTGATCGAAGCCTACCTGGTGAGCTCCACGCGTGAGCAGTATGCGAAGAACGCGGCCCTGGTGAACGAATACCTCGCCGGCTTCCGCTAGCGCCCGGCCGGACGTCCGCCCTTGCGCGGATCACTTGCGGCATGAAGCGCCCGCGTCGGAGAGCGCTCCACGTGAATGACCTGCACGTTTGCGACGTTGTGAATACCCTCGATTCGATGACCACGAGCGGTCAGCTGATCGACGAGCGACTTCGGCAGAGGCGCCACCTTCTCGATTCGGAGCGAGTCCGGCGTACCTTGGTGGTGGATGCGTGGCGCAGCCACCGCGTCGGCCGCGTTCATGCCATGGATCAGGATGTTCATCGCGACCTGCTGAGTCGCCGTCACGATGCGACTCCCGCCCGAGGCGCCAACGCAAAGCGCCGGCTCCCCATCCTCGAAGACAATCGTCGGCGACATCGTCGAGATCGGCCGCTTCCAGGGGCCCGGAAGATTGCGATTCCCGCCAACCAGACCGAAGGCATTGGCCTGTCCGCTGCTGCGGGAGAAGTCGTCCATCTCGTCATTCATGACAATGCCGCCGGCCGTGAATCGCGCACCAAACGGTAGGTTCACCGTGGTGGTGACCGAAGCGACGTTGCCTTCGGCATCGACGACACAGAGGTGCGAGGTGCCGGCGTTGTCCGGGGTCTTGGCGTGCTTCCGACCCCATTCGACCGGCAGCTCGTATGCGCTGGCTGGCTGAGCCCCCTCCCCTGCGGCGAGCTCGGCACGTCTCTCGATTCGGTCGGGGTCGAGCATCCCGTCGATTGGAATGATCACGAAATCCGGATCTCCGAAGTAGCTTTGGCGGTCGAGGAAGGGGCCCTTCCAGGACTCGGCCATCGCATGCAAGAGCGGCGCCCCGTAGCTCGGCTCGTCGCCGACGGCTTTCTCGAGAATCGAGAGGCTCTGCACCATCGTGAACCCACCGGCGCTCGGCGGCGGCGCCGTCGCCCAGCGATAGCCAAAGGCACTCGCTTCGATCGGCTCACGGTTCCGAACGCGGTATGCGCGAAGATCATCGAGCGTCATGATGCCGCCGTGCTCGCGGACGGAGCTGACCATTTCCTGACCGATCACGCCTCCATAGATGACGCGTGCTCCGTGATCGGCGAATGCGCGCAACACACGGGCCAGCCCCGGACGTTTGAGCACCGTTTCGCTGCGCAAATCCCAGGTCGACATCAGGTCGTCTTTGTCGAGCTGGACCTCGAACGCAGACCCCATGCGTGCGAGCGCCTCGCTCACCACGAATCCTTCTTCTGCAAGTCGCAGCGCGGGCGCGATCACCTCGCGCAGGGCAAGCTGGCCGAACCTCGTCACCAGCGCTTCGATCCCGGCCGCCTCGCCAGGGACTCCCGCCGCCAGTCCGCCCAGTTGGGAGGGAGCGTTCGCAGGTCCGTCCGGTCGTTCACCCTGGACCTCGAACATCGTCAGGTCTGCCGCTCTCGGCGCTCGCTCGCGGAAGTCGAGGAAGCTGATGGAGCGGTCTGCGGCTCGGGAGGAAAGCGCGAACCCGCCTCCGCCGAGCCCACTGCTGGCCGGATTCACCACGCCAAGTGCCAGCATGGTCGCGGCCGCAGCGTCTGCCGCGTTGCCTCCGGCAGCGAGAACTTCGGCTCCGGCCTTCGAGGCCTCGAAGTGATCGGCGGCGACCGCGTCGGCTGAGAAGACCCCAGCGTGGTCGCCAGACGACGAGGTCGTGAGTCCGGCCACCAGCAGTGCTGCGAGAGTCCAGGACAGGGTAGAAATCGCACGTTTCATCGGTCGCACCTTGCCTCCAATCGTGCCGGGATGCTACCGCACAGCCGAATGCGTTTCGTGTTTGTCATGGACCCGGTGTCGACGGTGATCGTCGACGAAGACACCAGCTTTGCTCTGATGCTCGAGGCGCAGACCCGCGGGCATCAGGTCGATCATTGCCTTCCGAGCGATGTCGGGCTTCGAGGTCGTCGTGTCGTCGCGCGCGTGCGGCCGGCGACGATGCAGCGCGATCCCGCGGCACCCATCATGCTTGCCGAGGCGGAAGACATCGACCTTGCCGACGTCGACGCCGTATTCATTCGGCAGGATCCACCCTTCACCGACGCATACCTTTGGCTCACTCTCGTGCTCGACCACCTCGAAGGTCAAACGCTCGTCGTCAACAGCCCGCGGGGGCTCCGGGAGGCAAACGAGAAACTCTACGCGCACCACTTCCCCGAGGTGGTTCCACCCACCATCATGACGAGCCACAAAGACGAGATTCTACGTTTCGTGGCCGAGGTCGGAGGCAAAGCCGTCCTGAAGCCGATCGACGGACATGGCGGGGAAGGCGTCTTCCTTCTTTCCGAAGGTGACAACAACCTGAACGCACTGATCGAGGTGGTCACGCACGTCGGCGCGCGCAATGCGATCGTTCAAGCGCTCATCCCCGAGATTTACGAAGAGGGCGACAAGCGAATCCTGCTCGTCGACGGCGAGCTGCTCGGCGTCGTCGGTCGCGTTCCGAGCAAGGGCGACATCCGCAGCAACGTCCACGTAGGAGGCTCGGCGGCGCCAGCGACGGTGAGCGATGCCGATCGGAAGATCATCGAGACGATCGCGCCGCGCTTGCTCGCCGACGGTCTCTTCTTCGTCGGACTCGATGTCATCGGCGGCAAGCTGATCGAGGTCAACGTCACGAGTCCCACCTTGATTCAGCAGATGTCACGTCTGGTCGGCGAGAACCTCGCAGCCCCGGTGATCGAGAAGCTGGAAGAGAAGGTCCGGCGTCACGGCACCGGAGCGTCCTAGTTCGACCCGATCCGAACGGCGGCCGATGCGCCTGCGCCAGCGACGGCTCCCATGCCGACGGCGACGAGGAAGGCAACCATAGGCGTCATGAGGTCGAGACCATCGAGCACGAGTCCGGACATCCCGAAGAACGAGACGAAGAAGGTCCAGAAACGCCGTGAGCGGATCGTTCGGACGACGAAGTCATCCCCGCTGACACCGTCGAGCTGTCCCACTTGGCTGGGTCGCGTCGTGTCGTCGTGTGCGCGCGTCGCGTCGTCGGCGTCGACACCCCGGCCGCTGAAGAACAACGACACCACGAGGAGTACGGCTCCGAGGACGAGCGATAGGATGTAGAGATTGATCAGCATCGTCGATCGTTCTGCTCAGACGGCCTCGACACCGCGCGCCCCCCAGCAGACCTCGATAGGATGCAACCCTTCTGGCCCGCAGGCCAGCGCGAACGCGCTCGCTGCCTCGGTGTCGGTGAAGAAGGCGATGGCGACGTCCCCGCCGCCGGCACCGCAGGGCTTCGCGCTGCCGGAAAACCGGGACGCGAGGGCATGGGCCGCCTGAAGCCGAGCCTCGACGATCGGCGCGCCTGCCGCCTGGCCGAGTGACGCCATGGCCTCCGAGTACGCGCTGGCGAGCGCAACCACCGACGGCGCATCCGCGTTCTGGAAGGCGTTCGCGAACTCGGAGGAGAGCTCCTTCAGACGGTCCATCGAGGCCGCGAATCGTCTGGGATCGCGTCCTTGGAGCTCCCGGACGCGGGCTACCAGGTCACTGGTGCGGGCCGCGTGGCCTGTCCAAACCAATTGAATCTCGAGCTCGGAAGGGGCGGAACATGGCTCCGCATGGAGTTGTCGTCCGTCGCGGACGAAGCGCAGGAAGCCGCCGAACGCGGACGCGGCCACATCGACTCCGCTCCCCTGAGGCGCCACCGCCGCATGGCCGTCGAACGCGCATTCGAACACCCGGCGCACGACCGCAGGGTCGCTCAGGTCCTGACCGTGCGTCGCGAACACGGCCCCGGCCGCCGCTACTGCGGCTGCAGCGGAGGAGCCCAGTCCGAGCTTCACGCGGTCCCGTTGGAGGCGACTCGCGTCGATGCGAAGCGAGCCTGGCACCGAGCCGCATCGCCGCTGTGCCTGTTCCAGCGTCGCCAACACCTCCGGTGGCATCGGCGCCTCGTCGTCCGACCAATGCGCTTCGACCCGTCGGTCCACTGCCGAGACGATCGCCGGCGCACCCTCGAGCACGGCGTATTCGCCGCATAGAAGCGCCTTGCCCGGTGCGCTCGCGCCGAATCGTATCAACGGGACACCTCGACGGCCGGCCCTGGTTTCGTCACCCAGCTCCGGGTTACCCCGGGGGTGCGGTCCAACGCCTGCCGAACGCGCGCAGCATCCGTTGCGTCGCAGAGGGTCTTTACGTGGGGCCCTGCGTCCATCGTCGCCCAGGCCGAGACGCCGCGCTCACGTAGGCCTCTCACGGTTTCGAGCGCGTTCAAGGTGTCGGGCGCCCAGTAGAGAATCGAAGGGTCCGAGGTGATCGCGCAGCAGTGAAACGCAAGGGTGCTTTGCTCCATCGCATGGCCGAGCTTCTCGAGATCCCGTGTCTTGATCGCCCGCTTGATGGTTCGGCACCACTTCGGCGCACGTTCGAGCCAGGTCGCGTAGAACGGTGAGGTCTTGCGGGAACGCTCCATCCCCTCGGTCGAACCGACCTTTTTCTTTCCGTGCACCGTCTGGGCGACGATCAGTCGAAGGTTCCAATGGGAGGGCGGCGCGATCGGTCGAGCCGCGAGGTCCGTATCCCCTCGACCGCCCGCCGGGAGCTCCACGAAACCACCGAAGACCGAGCGAGCGGCCGATGCCGTCGAGTCGTTGTTGTCCGACGGTCTC
>CBDUCC010000210.1:0-6902 GCA_965365555.1 uncultured Myxococcales bacterium
GGATGGAGCCGATCGTCGAGGTGTTCCAGCACAAGGGCTCTTCGGAGTGCAAGCCAGGCATCCTCAGCAGCGACGAACAATGCAGCTTCGAAAGCTACGACAAGACCTCGAACGTCGGCCCGCCCGTGCCCGACCCGGACATTCCGCCGCTTTCGTACGTTCGCAACGGGCTCAAGGAAGGGCTGGTGCAAGAAGAGTTGATTGGCGTGAACCCCTTTGAGTTCGGCATGATCGGCGCGACCGATGCGCACAACGCCGACTCTGGAATGACCAACGAAAACGACTATCGCAATACCGGCCACCTCGGGTCGCTCGACTGGGAGCCGCGCCGATTGCTTGCGTTCTTGCCGGCGAGCGGGATCGAGTCGAACGGGGGCGGGCTCGCCTTCGTCTGGGCCGAAGAAAACACCCGCGATGCGATCTTCGATGCGCTGCGCCGGCGGGAGGTGTACGCCACGAGCGGAACGCGCCCAGTTCTACGCATGTTCGGCGGTTGGGACATCCCGACAGATGCGTGCGCCATGCAGAACTTGATCGAGGTTGCAGACCAGAACGGCGTGCCCATGGGCGGGACGCTGCCGGCGATTCCGGAGGGTGAGAGCTCGAGCCCCAAGTTCTTCATCTCCGCACTGCAGGACCCCGGCCCGGAAGGCGCGCCGGGGACGCCACTAGAGCGCATCCAAGTCGTGAAAGCTTGGCTCGACAACGACGGGCGGGCGCAGGAAACGGTGTTCGACGTCGCGGGCGGCGACCGGCCTGCCGGCGTCGACCTCGAGACGTGCGAGACCTCGGGGGAGGGCTACCCGACGCTTTGCACCGTGTGGACTGATCCGGAGTTCGACCCTGCGCAGCGCGCCTTTTACTACGCCCGAATCCTCGAAAATCCCGTCTGTCGATGGAGCACGTTGCTGTGCAACGAGCTCGGTGTGGATTGCAGCGATACCGACAGCGTTCCCGCGGACTTCGCCGCGTGTTGCCATCCGACAATCGAAGTCCAACGCGCGATCCAAGAGCGCGCCTGGTCCTCGCCGATTTGGTACAAGCCTTAGCCCGTTGCGCTCGCTTGGAGATCGTGCCCAACTTGATCGAGTTCTCCATGCGCTAATCATCCGAAGAGAGAGAGCCATTGACCTATTCCGAGTCAGCAGTGATCACCGGGGCTTCGTCCGGTATCGGCAAAGCGCTGGCGTTCGAGCTTGCGGCGCGCAGCTACGCGCTCGGCCTGGCGTCTAGGCGCATCGCCCGGCTCGAGGATCTCCGCGACGCTCTGCTCGCGAAGCACCCAGGGCTGAAGGTCGAGCTCGCCGAGCTCGATGTCGACCAGGTCGACACGGTGAAGGCCTGCCTCGACGATCTCTTCGGGCGGATGGGAGGCGCCGACATCGTGGTTGTGAATGCGGGCGTCAACCGGTTCACCCGCGTAGGCCGGGATGAGCTCGCGGACGAGCTTCAGATTCTCCAAACCAACGTGCTCGGCGCCGTTGCCAGCATCCAGGCCGCCAGCGCTTACTTCCTGAGTCGGGGCCGGGGTCAGCTCGTCGGCATTTCGTCGCTAGCCGCGGAAAACGCCATCCCCAAGCAGGCCGCCTACTGCGCAAGCAAGGCCGCGCTTTCGATGTACCTCGACATCGCCCGGATGGAGCTCTCGCGGAAGGGAATCGGAGTGACCACCATCTTGCCGGGTTTCGTCGAGACCGAGATCATGGAGGATATCGGGAAGTACCCCTTCGCTGTATCGGCCGAGAAGGCTGCTGCGGAGATCGCGAACATCATCGAGAGGGGAGCAGCCGTCGGTGTGGTCCCTGCCTTCCCGTGGAAGTACATCAAGCCTTTCTTCAAGATCATTCCCGACGCCGTCTACCGCACGTTGAAGTGAGCCGAGCCCGAGGTCAGCCGCGAGCGCGCAAGAGGGCAGACACCGCCTGCTTCATCGCATCGGCCGCCCGCTGCTTACCGAGGCGCTGATCGGTGCGGAGTCGATCCCAGGCCTCGAACGACGTGACCAGCTCGAGCGCATGCACCGTGGGCGCATCTAGGTCTTTCAGCTCGGGAAACCACTGACGAAGGTCTTTGCTCATCCTCGACACGAGCGCTTAGTGCCGCTCCTGTAGCAACTCCGAATGTGCACGCTTGATGTTGGCCGCTCGTTTGCAGGGCGCAACATCTTCGTAGCTTCTGGTCCGCCGGGCGACGAACTCATCGATTCGCTCGTCGATGGATCCCTCGGGCACAGGCGCGAGAAAGATCGGTTCGAACCGTTCATAGAGCAGAGCGTCGAGTGCTCCGTAGAGCGCATCCATGTCTTTGAATTGCCGAAAAACAGTTCGAATGCCGATGGATACACGGTCGGCGACTTCGTCCGCCGTCGGCGCCATGACCCCCTCGATGAGCAGCTCGAAGAGCGCCTGGACGATGGCAGCCCTGCTCCGCTCGCTGCGCCGGACGCGCCCATCTGTCGCGGGTGGCGATCTCTTCTCGTCGGTGCTCAACATTTGACAGTTGCTGTGCCACGGGATCCCGTGATCGGCACCGTGCGCCCGCGGGATCCAATGGTTGATCACGAGCAGCTCGACGCCGGCTTCATGTGCGCTCTTCCCAGCTTGCTCGGGAGTCGTGTGATCACTGATGATGTCTTTCATGATAGTCGCGACGTGAATGTGCACGTCGGCCCCCTTGGCAGCCGCGACGAGCGGCAGCGTATCGGCTTTGTCGGGAGGCATGAATGCGGCGCTGTGATGCGCGGTCCGATACCCGTCCGTGCAAGGCGGTTCCAAGAACCCGCCCGTGTCCACAATCCGGAACTTGCCGCCTGGGTACACCGTGACGCAGGTCTTGGCGCGCGTCGGATACTGCAATTGCACCGTGATCGCCTCTTTCATCACGCGGTTCCGGACGAAAGGCACCCCCTCCGCGGCGAAGAACACGACGACCAAGACCAACACTGCGGCCCATATTCAGCGCTTCATTCGCCCTTGTCTCAATCACCGACCGGCGTTCCACCGGCGACGCGCATCATCTCTTGTGCGACCTGCGACCCGGCGTTTTGGTTCTGGCCAGTCACGAGCCGGCCATCCACGACCACGTGGTTGGCGAACATATCCCGGAATTTGGTTGCCGAATCGAAGTTGGCGCCGGCTGCTCGCAGCTCGCGCTCTGGGTGTTGCGGCGTCTCAGTGATGCCGAGCTCCTTGACTTGCTTGTCGGTCACCGCAGTCAAGTTGCGCCCGGCGACGAGCGGTTGCCCGGTTTCGTCCGTTGCCTGCAACAGGCCGAGTGGCCCGTGGCATACGCCACCGACGACTTTGCCGTCGGCCCAGGCCTTCGTCACGAAGGCGCCAAGGCTCTCCGATGTGCCCAGGTCGTACGCGGCGCCCCAGCCCCCGGCGAGAAACACGATGTCGTAGTCCTCGGGGCGAAGCTCGTCGATAGATTTCGATCGTTCGACCTTCTTTTGAAAGGTCGCGTCTTTCAAGTATCGCCGATCCGCGTCGTCCGCAATGAACCACACGAAGGACTGTGGGTCGATGGGAATCTTCCCGCCCCGCACGCTGGCTACGTCGACCTCCATGCCCGCGTCCTGGAACTCGTAGTACGGTGCTGTCATCTCGGAGCCGAACACGCCCGTCTTCTTCCCACCGGCGCCGAGCGTGGGCTGACTGGTGGTGATGATCAATGCCCGCTTTCCCGTGGCTTTGAACCGCGGGCCCTCGTAGTCCGGGTGGAGCCCGAGGGCTCCGACGACCCTGGGAAGAACGAAGTAAGCAACGATTGTGACAAGCGCAATGAGCAAAACGATCACGGCGATGTTCGTCATGAGACTCTCCTTATCTGCCCGTCCTCCTGCACGCCAGAGCCCCCCCTCTCCAGAAGCCCAGGTCGATCTCCGCCTCGCCATCCGTGCAAATCCAGTGCGTTTCGAGCCCATCACCGTGGAATGACGATACCGCGGCTACGCGTGGATCACTCAGCGTCAGAAGGTAGGCAGTCCGGTTCGGACACCCGGTCACCGTTTGTTCGTCGAAGTGGGGCGCTGCGGCCCCGAGTACGAATTCGTCATAGGATCCGCGCCCCACGAGTCGTGCGCCCGGGTCTTCGGGGACGTCGGCGATGCCCGCTTCGTCTTCGGCATAGGTTGAGCGAACGCCGTCGGCGAATCGAAAAAGGCGCGACGATGAACACGGGTGGGTCCAAAGGCTCATCGATTTGTCTGAAGTGCCGAGGTGGGGGACCCAGGTTTGCCAGAAGGTTGTGCAGAGGAACTGGATGAAGCTTTCGCCGGGAAGCTTCTGGTGGAGGACAACGCAGACCTCTTCCTGGGCCGACGGAAGGGTAGCAACGCGAGCTTCATCGAGAACTTCATCGAAACGCTCGGAGGTTCGCCGAAGCCGGTGGTTTCGGGGTCTGACGGGGCGGACTTCTCGAGCCTTGGCTCGAACGACTTCATGATCTTGAGGAACGCGCGGGCCTTGTCGCCACCGAACAACGAGTCCACGTAGTCGTCGAGCTCCTCATTCGAAACCTTCGACCCGTCCTCGATGCCCTGCATGTTCGTCAGCATCCGGAACGTCCGTCGGGACTTATCGGCGTGAGACACCTTCGGTCGCAGCCGGGTTTTGGGAGCTCAAGAGTTTTCAGCACGTATTGCGGGCCCATGCGGAAACCACCGCGCGGAGGGCTCGGCCCAGGTTGGCGACGATGAAGACGTCGACCGACCCTACTGCGGGCAGGACATTCGGACTGGGTTCTGTCCGCTCGTGAGGACGACGCAGTTCTCGTCGAAGTCAGCTTCGAAGTTGGTGAAGCATTCGCAATCGCCCTGCCAGATGGCTTGGCCCGAGATCGTGTTGCCGCTGAGGGTGCCGCTGATTGCGCAAGGGCCTCGGAAGCAATCGTCGGTCGTCCCGGTGAACGAATTGCCATTCAACGTGGCCCTGTACACGATGTCGTCGGAGACGCAGGGTGTGCGCAACAGTGGTTCGCCGTCGTCTAGGTCGACGCGCGGAAAGTGAATCTCCAACTGGTTTCCATTTTGGAATACCGCGACGCCGGAAGGGCTCACCGATCCGAACGAATCGATGTCGAAGCACTGCGACGTCCCGAGGAAGCCGCTGGTGACGGGTTCGGTTGTGTCTTCTTCGATGGTCACTTCAGCCGTGCCGACCAGGTTCGGGTCTGCGATGCTGGTCGCAGTGACGGTGAACGTACCGGGCGCGGCGCCGGCCGTGTAGACACCATTTTGGTCGATGTTGCCGCCGGTGGCGGACCAGGTGACCGGCTCATCAACGCCAAGCAGCTGGGCCGCGAACGCTTGCGTACCACCGGGAACCAAAGAGGCGCTTTGTGGCGACACCACGAGACCACGGACGATGAAGGCCGTCTGGCAGACGAGGCCCGCCACGAGCGGACCCGAATTGAAGCTTCCATTCCCAACGCACGCCTCGACTTCGATGGATACCGATCCACCGTCTGGGGTGAGCGTGAGCGCGACCCGACCGTTTTGGTCGGTGAACTCGGTCGCGCCGGCGGGCGCCGCGCCCGTCGCGAGGATGAAAGCCACCATGTTCGAGGAGAATTCGGTGGGTCCGTTTCCGAACGCAAACCCAAAGACCGCTTCGAGGAGCGCCGGCTGACCGACGACGGGTGACTGCGGGAACGACGTGCTTTCGAACACGACCTGCACGCAGAGGTCCGCGAGCACGGCCGAGCGGTCGAGGTTGTCTTGCAGGAGCACGTCCACTGGGAGGACCGACTCAGCGCGCCGCTGCCAGCGCAATACCTCTTCTGCCTCCTCGAAGCTCGCGTTCCGCTCGCAGAGGTCGTTGGCGCGCTCGATGGCCTCGCGGAACGCGTCGGCCGCGAGGTCTTGGCTTTCGGAGAGCAGTGCACTGACATCGATCGGGAGCGGCACCGCACCCTCGGCGTTCAGCCAGCGCCGGTATTCATTCAGCGCTCGCTCGAGGGCTGCATCGTTCGAGACGGCAGCTTGCAGGCGAGGTTTGACGAGCGTCTGGTACCACTCGCGCAGAATCGACTCGGCGTCTTCGGCATCCTTCGCTAAGATGGCGTCGAGGAGCCTTGCGGTGAAGGCATTCGCGCTGCCCGGTGTGCTTGTTGCCGCGAGCTGCTTGGGATTGGCGGCTCCACCGCCGCCCCCACTGAAGTGGTTGACCGGCACGGTGAAGGAGCTCCCGGTGGCCTCGGTCAGGGCAAGCCCCAGGTTCTCTCCGCTGCCGTCGTAGACGAACCCAGCGAGGACCTCGTCGGTCCCAAGGCTAGGTGCGGCAGGCTGGGTGACGCGGAGCGTGGCCGTTCGGAAGAGCTCGAGCCCACTCGGCTCGAAGTGCACTCCGGCGATGAATCCGCCCGACATCGGAAGGTCATCGATGCCGATGATCGGCGTGAGCGCGATTTCGGTCTCGTCAATGAGCGCGTCGACGGGAATGCTGAGTGCGAACTCGGTGCCATCGGCCGCGGTTGCCATCACGGTGCCGCCCTCCGGCCCGACCGATACGCTCGATTCTCGGTCGGTATCGAGGATCGGCGAGACGGCAGGGCCTCGGAGCTCGACGTCGCCACCACTGTCGCTGCCGCAGCCTGTGAGGGCAAACGTTCCCAAGAGTGTGGCGAGCACGGCTCGGCTTCGAGTCGTTCGGAGCAAGGCGGAGGATGTCTGGCGCATGGGGCTCCCTTTTTAGCGTAGAGGCGTTGTGTTTTGGAAGGGGGAACGCCGTGCGCGACGGCGCGGCCCTCGGAAACACCTACGCCGGGCGGAGGCACTTGGATTAACGATGCCCGGGCGCAGGGCCCAGCCGCATGCGACCCAGGAAGCCCCGAGCATGAGGGGCTAAGCGAGCAGCGTTCGTTCGCGGCGGTGGACTTTGATGATGGGGTGGCGGCCCAAG
>CBDUCC010000211.1:0-6886 GCA_965365555.1 uncultured Myxococcales bacterium
CGGCAGGTCGGCGACCCCGGACTGGCCGCCCGCGATATCGCACTTCAAGTCGCGTCCGCCCTCGCCGCATGACTCGTGTCCTCGCAGGTCGGCGTTCGGTCCTCGAAGCGCTACGCGGTCGCACCAAGGTTCGGCGAGTCTACGTCGATCGATCCCGCGTCGATTCGGAGATTCGCCAAGCCGCCGAGACCCATCGTATCGAGCTCTCGGAGCGAGATCGCGCCGAGCTCGATCGCCTGACCGAAGGCGTTCGGCACCAAGGCGTCGTTGCCATCGCGGAGGACTACCCGTTTCGCGATCTCGACGACATGTTGGCTGAGCGATCACAGCCTGTCGTGCTCGTCGCACTGGACCAGGTCACGGACCCGCAAAACCTCGGCGCGATCATACGGAGCGCCGTCACCCTCGGTCTCGACGGAGTGATCCTTCAGAAGCACCGAGCCGCAGGGGTCACCGCCTCCGTCGTGCGAGCGTCTGCGGGCGCGACCGAGCATGCGTCGATCGCGCGGGTCACGAATCTTCAGCGGACACTTCTCTCGCTTTCTCAGGCGGGTTTCGAGATCGTGGGCCTCGATGCCGGAGGCGACATCGACATTCGTGCGCTCGAACCGAGCCGTGTTGGCCGCGTACTCGTCGTGGGCTCCGAAGGAAAGGGACTTCGTCGCATGGTGCGCGAACGCTGTGATACGATCGTACAGATTCCTCAGGAGGGCCCGATGGATTCCCTGAACGCTTCGGTCGCTGCTGCCATCGCCATGTACGAGATCACGGGGAAGCGAGTCGTGGATGAGTGATGACAACCTCGCGAGAGAGCGTGAGAGCGAGAAACTCCGACGTGCACTGATCCTGACAGGCGGCGAAGACGCCCCCGGTCTCAACGCCGTGCTTCGGGCGTTCGTCAAGACCGCCACGGACCTCGGGATTCGCGTGTATGGCTCGGAGGACGGTTTCGCGGGTCTGATCGAAGAACCGTCGCGGATCATGCGCCTGCGCCCTTCGAGCGTTCAGGGGATCCTCCCCAAGGGGGGAAGCGTGCTCGGTTGCTCGAGCCAAGCCAATCCGTTCGCGTACCCCGTTCGAACCGCAGACGGCACGAGCAAGACGGCCGACGTCTCGGACCGAGTGAAGCTCGTTCTCGACGAGCGACAGATCGACACCCTGGTGCTGGTCGGCGGAAGCGGAACACTCGAAATTGGCCTTCGCCTCGCGAAACTAGGCGTGCCGATCGTCGGGGTTCCCAAGGCAATCGACAACGACCTCGCGATTACCGACCTCGCCTTTGGCCTCGACACGGCCGTGGCGACCGCAACGAGTGCCATCGATGCACTCCATTCGACTGGCGAAGCCCACGATCGAGTCATGATCCTAGAGGTCATGGGTCGACACGCAGGGTGGATCGCGCTCATGTCGGGGATCGCCGGCGGCGCAGACGTCATCCTCCTCCCGGAGATCCACTACGACGTCGATCGCATCACCGACAAGATCCGCTCGCGAACGGACGCGGGGAATCGTTTCAGCATCATCGTCGTCGGCGAAGGAGCCAAGCCCATCGGTGGCACGGTATCCAGGATCAATGAAGCCAACGATGCGATCCCTCTGCGTCATGCCGGCTCCGGAGTGCAGCTTGCGCGCCTACTCGAAGGCCGCATCGATCACGAGGTCCGCGTGACCGTTCTCGGTCATCTCCAGCGGGGCGGTTCGCCCTCCTCCTTCGATCGGCTTCTCGGGACACGTTTCGGCGTCCATGCCGCAGAGCTCTGCTACCATGACAATACGAATCAGGTGGTCGCCCTTCGAGGACAAGACATCATCGCCATGCCGCTCGAAGCAGCCGTATCGAATCACAAGCGCGTCCCGCCGGACGGAGAGTTGGTAGGCGTAGCTCAAGCCATCGGTATCGAGATGGGGCAGGAGTAGGATGCCGAGAACCGCAGCAGCGCTAGTCATTGGCAACGAGATCCTCTCGGGCAAGATCGCCGACACGAACACCACATTCCTGGCCCGCGGGCTCTTCGAACTCGGGATCCAGCTGCGCCGCGTGGTCGTCTGTCCCGACGAGATCGAGACCATTGCCGCCGAGCTCAGTGACCTCCGCGGAAATCACGATTTGGTGTTCACCAGCGGCGGCGTTGGTCCCACTCATGACGACATCCCCCTCACGGGCGTGGCGGCATCATTCGACAAGCCGGTCGTGCAGTCAGAAGCAGTGGCGAAGCTCATCCGACACTACTACGGCGACCGAACGACGGATGCCCATCTACGCATGGCGAACATGCCTGCAGGCGCCGAGATGATTCGAAGCTCAGACGCTCCGTGGCCGACTGTGGTCATCGACAACGTGTTCGTCCTCCCCGGGGTCCCAGAGATTTTCGAGCTGAAGTTCACGGACCTTCGCAAGCGGCTGGACCGGGGGCAGGAATTTCACTCACAGGCCGTGTTCACGCTGAGCGGCGAAGGCGAGATCGCAAGTCTCCTCGAGCGGATCGCCGAAGCCTTCCCGGGGGTCATGGTCGGCAGCTACGTGAAGTGGAAGGCCGACGACTATCGGACCAAGGTCACGTTCGATGGCAACGAAAAGAGCGCCGTGATCAAGGCCGCGGATATGCTCGTTGCCGAGCTGGCGCCGGCGCTCTTCGTTCGCCGCGAGTGATCAAGAAGGCGTGTACCACTTGAGCTTCTGTTTGTCGGGGTCCGTAATCACCTTCGCATCGTCCGGATCAGCCGGCGGCTCGGGTGGATCCTCGTGGAACTCGTCGGCTTCCTCCGCAGGGTAGAGCTTCACCTGTGTGCGCCGCTCGATCCGAATGAGCTCGGACTCCCCCATCGGCGCCGGCTGCGTGATCCTCATTTGAGTCGTCGACTCGGCCTCGGAATATGGCGTGAAGTGGGTGAGGCGGACGGTGGCGGAGCCGATGATGGAGCTCTGGTAGGCCTCGACGCGGCCGATTTCGATCTGCTGTGGCTCTGCCGATTGACGAGCCGAGATCTGGAGGTCGAGGGAGTCTTCCTGAAGCCGGACGATCGTGTAGGTCACGACCTGGTCGACCCAGATTCCAGATACCTGAATCTTGCGCTCCACCTCCCACCGGGCCCTGGCACCGAGCGGTTCATCGGGAAACGGAACGGTGAGGAGCGCGCTCCGGACGTTGCCGAGCATGACGTTCAGGTCCGCGGGAACAGCTTCCGTTCCCTTGAACTCGGCACGGCGAATGCGCCCCTGAGCGTCCATTTCGCTCCAACCCTCGACTTGCATAAGCGGCGCCAGGGATTGCTCGAGCTGCTGGCGTTGGGCGGCGCTCATCTGGTCGGCGGCCTTCGACAAGCGAATCTGAGTGATCGCGACTGGATGGCGAATGAATCCTTCGCGGGTTCCCGAGGCCGGCCCCATCTTAACCTCGAGTTGGACCGGCGGCATACCGGTCTGCGCGCCCTGGCCCCGCGCCTCCATCGCCTGCGCTCGAACGAGCTCGACGTAGAGCATCTCGGTCTGGCCCGGCCCGACCCGATAGCGAAGCGGTCGGCGCGGCGTCATCCCCGAGTCGATGACCGTGATGGTCGGAAGCACGCGCTGGGGCGGACCCGGCTCTGTGACCTCGACGGTCTGCGGGGTGTACTGTGTGCGGCAAGAGGTGATCGCCAGCAGCAAGCCAACGAGCAAGAGAGTACGGACCATGGGTTACCTTTCCTGTGCCTTGGACTTCAGCTTCACGATCGATCGGCGAATGGACTGCAGCGGTTCCGTGCGCTCGGGTGATACGAGCGCGATGTCCGCCGCCGAGGTCGATTCCATCTCGGCCTCGAGTGCCAGGGGCAGTCCAAGGTCGGCGAGCGCGTGCCCCGTCGCCCGAAGCTCGTAACCGCGAACGTGCATTTCGAGCTTCGGATTCAAGTCGGCCGTCTGGGGCGCCGCCTTCTGCTCCACGTCGACTGCCACGCGAAACTGGTTGCCCTGACGGTCGACCAACTCGTAGCGGGTGACCTGCGTCACCCGAGCACTCCAAATCCGTAGAGGTCGGCGCACCTCCCATACCGCCCCAATGCCAACGGGCTCGTTGGGGAGCGGAATGGTCGCGATGGCGGACCGCACGTTGCCGATCGTAATCGCAACGCGCGGGTGGATACGCTCCTGGCCTTGTGACCAGGGCACATCCGCGTCGACCACGATCCCTTGTCGATTCAGATCGAAGCGACCTCGCATGCCTCGAAGCGCTCGGACACCCTGCTGTGCCTCGTCCATCTGCTGCGCCGTCACGCCCTCGGGCAAGATCGATTCCGCCTTCGATATGCGCAACACGTAGCGAGTTCCGTTGGGGAGCAACACCGTCGGACCTGCATGCAGGAGCAGCTTCAACCCGGGGAGCACTCCGAACGCCTCGTCGGCGTCTTCGGATTCGTCCCGCTCCATGTCGAGGTCACGCAGCGTCAGGAGGCTCTTGAGGGCGGTACCCTCCGGAATCGCATACTGCATGCGTTCCAGAGGCGCCTCGCCCGGGTCCACCAAGGTGACGACGAGCTCGGGAGGCGGAGGCTGGGTCTTGTTCTTCTTGCAACCGCTCAACGCCAGCGAGGCAACGAAGGCAGTGACGATGATCGTGGTTCTGTGGCTCAACGGGCTCCCTCTCTCCTCGGGCCTCCTTCTAGAGAGGAATCGCCGCCGGGGCAAGCGCGGATCCTGAACCTGGGAGGCGCGGACGCAGAGCGGAGCGGCGAGCCTGGTCCACATCCGATGCAGGACGACCCGCACAAGCTAGCGAATCGTCTCGATCCCCGACTGCGTCGCCCCCTGGATCGCGCCTTGATCACCACTGTCGAGGTTCTGGTCGCGTTGCGACTCGAGCTTCTCGAGCGCTTCATCCGCCTCCTCAACGGCCTTTTCCGCGGCGTCGAGCTCGTCTCGCGCCTCAATCGCGCGTTCCTTCGCGGCCTTGATGGCGGCATCCTCTTCTTCCTCTATCGATGCGCGCGCCTTACGACGTTCCTCCGCCTTCTCGGCGTCCATCTCCTCATCGCTCTTCTTCTCTTTGACGCGAGTCTTGACGACGTCGGCAGTCTGCCCGATGTCGCCACCCACGGAAATGATGAGGATGCGTTCCTTGACGGGAACCCTCAGGAAGTTCGTGTCGTTCTCGAACGCCTCATTACGGAAGTCGAGCCCGTTTCCGGTCCCCTTGCCAAACAGCACTGAAACGCCGGCGGAGAGCCCCTTCCCGTTCTTTGCGCCACCGATGGAAGCACTGAAGCCGTAGCGGTCGATCTTCGCAGGCCGGATGAACTCCGAGGAGCCCGAGGCGTCCGGGGCACTGCTGTTGTCGGTGAGAAATCCGAACCTCGTGAAGAGGAACTTGGTGATCTGGATTTCTGAACCGACTGAGATGTTCCAAGTGAAGTCGCGCTTGGTCGAGTCAGCGAGAAGAGCGCCCGAGCTGTTTGCGCGGTCCTCGAGCTGCGGGATCCCCGGAGCGATGGAGCCGCCCCGTACCGCGCCGACGAGCTGCAGGTCCGCTGCGACGACGACCCTGCTCGAAATCACGTACGACGCCCCCAGTCGCAGCTCCCAAGGAATCGGCGAGCGCGCGTCACCTTCGACCGTTGCGAAGACCGAATCAGAACGGCCCGGGTTCGTCGGATCGGTGCTTGGATACACGTCGGTCAGCTCGAATCTCAGAGTGGACTTGCCGCCCACCTGGAGGCCGGGCGGTTGAAACATGAGGCCAACACGCCAGCGTTTGCCGATCAGGTTCATGAGACCAAGACGAAGCGTCAGGTCCCAGGCATTCAAGCGGAAGACCGTGTTGCGGCTCAGCTGTCGCGCATTCAGCACACAAAAGGGTATGGTCGGGCTCGTCGGACAAGGGCTGCCCTGACTCGGATCCTGTGTTCCCCCGAAGGCCAGCGAGGCCGTTTCCACGTGGTCGACGATGCGGTTGCGTGCGAGAAGGGTGACGCCCCAGGAGAGATTGCGCATCGGCCGGTGACCGACGCCGGCTGCAAAGTAGCTCGCGCGATCGTCTTGGTAGAACTGAAGACTGTTGGTGCGTCCCAGTTGGTCTTGGAAGTTGATGTCGCCGCCAAGTGATGAGCTGTAGAGCACGAAGGCGGAGATCGCGATCTGCCAGGCCTTTCGACCATCGAGCTCCTCTTCCCGTTTGCCAAGTGCGAAGCTCGCCACTGCAAAGCCAGGAAGGTTCGGGTTCGATTTCAGGTTGAAGTCCTCGACCTGATCCTCGCCGCCCGGCCCATCCGGCCCGTCGCTGACGACCGCACCTTGAATGTCCAGCGTTCGCCGTTGAATGAGCGACAAGCTGCCCTGAAGAAGCTTGGGCTCGAGCAGCGGAAGACCCGCTGGGTTGTACCAAATCGCAGCGCCGTCTGCGGCGAATGCGGTGTACGCGCCGGCCATGCCGCGGGAGCGCTCCCCAAGCTGGAGCGTTTGGTAGTGTGTGCCGTCGCCCTGTGCGCCTGCCGAAGACGGGAGGAGCATCGCTGTCACTACAGCAATGAACGCCGCCCGACGGACCTGCCCCAGACTTCTTTGCACGGAGCAGACCATAGCCGAATCCGGCCATCAGAGGTGGCACCAAATCGCCCAATCCACTCTGCCGGCATCCACAGGAAAGCCTGCGCGGAATCCCGCGCAGTCGGGGGTCGAACGCGGCGCCCAGCCAGCAATGGGTTGGTTGGCAGGATTCAGTACTGAATCCTCGCGGCTAGGCTCCAGCTGAAGCGGCCGTCATCGGTGCCTTGCACGTAGATGTACGGCATCACCGCCGTCATGAAGAAGTTGATGCGGTAGCCCACGCCGACCCGGGCTTGGGTTGCCCTGCCGTTGTCGTCCCAGAGTGCGCCGGCCTGAGCGAACACCTTGAGCTCTCGGATCGGCCACCAG
>CBDUCC010000212.1:0-6856 GCA_965365555.1 uncultured Myxococcales bacterium
GGCGGCCGGCCTCGTCGCACTCATCGCCTGTGTCACCGGGCTGATTCAATGGGGGCTCGGAGCGGTGGTCGCTGCCTTCGTGGTGCGCGAAATCGCGCAGAGCGCTGCCGAGGAAGGCCGGCCGATGGACGTTCCCGTGCTGGGCGCCGCCGCCTACACCGGGCTCGCGGTTTGGCATGGCGGCCTCAGCGGTTCCGCGCCGCTCAAGGCTGCCGAGTCCGCCCAGTTCACCCGAGGCGCTGGGGAGGCCATCGCGGTCGCCGACACGCTCTTTTCGCCACTGAACCTCCTGGTGAGCGGCGGGCTCCTCGTGCTGCTGCCGCTGATCTGCGTCGCCATGGCTCCCAAGCAGGCGAGCGTTCCCAACGCGGTCGCCAGGCCGGCCGCCGACGGGCCCGCCGGCCGCTCGATCCTCGGTCTCCTGGTCGGCGGGGCCGCCGTCGCGCTCGTGGTCACCGGCTGGTTCCGCGGGGAGCTCGCCTTCGATCTGAACTCGGTGAACCTCTTCTTTCTTGCCCTGGCTCTTGCCGCGCACGGTTCGATTCGAAGCTTCCTCGACTCGGTCTCGGAGGGTGCCCGCGGCGCAGGTTCCATCATCGTTCAATTTCCCCTCTACTTCGGCATCCTCGGCGTGATGCAATCGAGCGGTATGATCGAACGCCTCTCGAGCGCGATGACCGGCATCGCATCGGCAGGTACGTTCCCGTTCCTCACTTTCTTGAGCGCCGGCATCGTCAACTTCTTCGTTCCCTCGGGCGGCGGACAGTGGGCACTTCAGAGCGACGTCTTGCTCGGCAGCGCCGACGCGCTCGGCCTCGACCCGGGCCGCACGGTGATGGCCTTCGCGTTTGGCGACGAGTGGACGAACCTGCTCCAGCCGTTCTGGGCCCTTCCCCTTCTCGCGATCACGGGTCTGCAGGCGCGCCAGATCGCTGGCTACACCGCGCTCCTCGCCATCGGCATGGGCCTGTACGTGAGCGCCGTTCTGTTTGCGTTCGGCTAGAGTCCGGGGCCGACCTGATACCGGGCCTCGGTGTTGTCGGCGATCTGTTCGAGGGAGGCGTCATCCGCCAACTCGACCAGAGTCATTTTACCGCTCCCCTTCTTGTCGATCTCGAATACGCCGAGATCGGTAATGACGAGGTCGACGACCCGAGTACCGGTGAGAGGGAGCGTGCACTGTCGGAGGAGCTTTGGCTTCCCTTTGGCGGTGTGCTCCATCACCACCACGACTCGCGGAACGCCGGCGACAAGGTCCATCGCGCCGCCCATGCCCTTCACCATCTTGCCCGGAATCATCCAGTTGGCGAGGTCGCCATTCTCGGCCACCTGCATCGCGCCGAGGATCGAAAGGTTGATGTGCCCTCCGCGAATCATCGCGAACGACTCGGCGCTCGAGAAGAAGCTCGTCGTCGGAAGCTCGGTGACCGTCTGCTTACCGGCGTTGATGAGATCCGCGTCCTCCTCGCCCTCGTAGGGGAAGGGTCCCATGCCGAGCATCCCGTTCTCGCTCTGAAGAATGACGCTCACCCCATCGGGGATGTGGTTCGATACCAGCGTCGGGATGCCGATGCCGAGGTTCACGTAGTACCCATCGCGAAGCTCTTTCGCGGCGCGTGCAGCCATCTGGTCGCGGGTCCAAGCCATCGTCGTCTCCTCACGGCCGCGGCCGCGTCGTCCTTTGTTCGATGTGCTTCGATGGATTCGGGAAGTGCACGATGCGATGCACGTAGATGCCGGGCGTCATGATCTGGTCCGGATCGAGCTCGCCCGGCTCCACGAGCTCCTCCACCTCGGCCACCGTCACCCGGGCCGCGGTCGCCATCATCGGATTGAAGTTCCGTGCCGTCTTTCGGTAGATGAGGTTTCCTTCGGTGTCGCCTTTCCAGGCGTGCACGATGGCCACGTCTGCGAACAAGCCGCGCTCCATCACGAACTGCTCGCCGTCGAACTCACGCACCTCTTTGCCCTCGGCAACGCTCGTTCCGACACCGGTCTTCGTGTAGAAGGCCGGAATCCCGGCGCCCCCGGCCCGGATCCGTTCGGCCAGCGTTCCCTGCGGGTTGAACTCGACAGTCAGGTCACCATCGAGAAACTGCTTGGCGAAGAGTTTGTTCTCGCCCACGTACGACGAAACCATCTTCCGAATCTGCCGCGTCTCCAGCATCACACCGAGGCCGATGCCGTCGACCCCGGCATTGTTCGAGACCACGGTGAGGTCCTTCACACCCGAGGCGGCCACCGCTTCGATGAGCGACTCCGGGATGCCGCACAGGCCGAAGCCTCCGGACATCAGGATCATGCCGTCCCCGAGCAGCCCGTCGAGGGCAGCCTTCGCGTCCGGATACACTTTGTTGGCCATGGCTCGTCTTTACCTTTCGGTTACGTCCCTGACAACGTTCAGTTGAAGCCGAGCATCTCGCGTGCCTCGGCCGGCGAAGCCACCTCGCGCCCCGCGTTGCGAGCGCACTGCGCCAGCGCCTCGATCAGCGGCCCGTTGCCGCTCGTCTTGTCACCGTTCGGCAGGTAGAAGGTGTCTTCCACGCCTGTTCGGAGCATGCCGCCGAGGTCTGCGGCGCGCTGGTGTGTCTCCCAGATCTCGCTCCGGCCGATGAGCGTAGCCTGCCAGTGCGCGTCGCCGCTCTTGTACTTCAACAGGAGGTCGAGCAGGTCCGGGTCGCAGGGCATGCCCGAAGCCACGCCCATGACGAAGTTGTAGTGCATCTCCTGCGCCATCCCGGCTCGAAGGTAGAGCCCGACCGAACGCACGATGCCGACGTCGAAGCACTCCATCTCGGCCGTCGTGCCCGTCTCGGCCATCGCGTCGAGCATCTTCTGGACTTTCTCGACGCTGTTGAGGAACACCATCGGCGGCCAGGCCCAGGTGCCGTCTTTCTTGAGCTTCAGGTAGTTGAGGCTGCCCGCGTTGCAGGCGGCGATTTCGGGCTTGAGCCGATGCAAACAGGCGATCGGCCCCGAGACGTCGTCGTCCATGACTCCGGTCGTCTGATTGATGATGATGCCAGGGCAAGCCTCTCGAATCGCATCGCTCGCAGCGCCTGCGACATCCGGATCCCAGGACGGAAAGTGGCCCATGCCGGGCTCCTGCATGCGGAAGTGGATGTGAACGATCGAGGCCCCGGCGTTGTAGGCATCACGAGCCGACGCCGCCATCTCCTCCGGCGTCACGGGGACGGGGTGCTGCTTCGGGTTGGTGAGCACGCCATTGAGCGCGCAGGTGAGGATTGCCTTGTCCATCGCCGTTCTCCTGGTTGAGCCTAGGTGCTAGGCCAGGTTTACGTATACGTCAAGTGACACCGTTATGCGTAAATCACCTGTTGTGGTGGCAAGTAAGGCGCGCTATCGTTCCCGCGATGGGAGCCGCCCCCCGAAAAGACGCCGCAAGGGAGTTCGTCGATGCGCATGGCGAGTCCGAAGCCGCCGACTTCTTTTCGATTTCGGACCTCGCCGAGGAGTTCGGCATCACCCACCGGGCCATCCGCTTCTACGAGTCCAAGGGGCTCCTCGAGCCAAAGCGCCTCAACGGCGCGCGCATCTACTCGCGCCGCGACCGCGCCCGCCTCCACATCATCGTGCGCGCCAAAACCCTCGGCTACTCGCTCGAGGAGACGCGCGACTACCTCGATCTCTACGGGCAGCACGGCGAAGGGCGGCTCAAGCAACTCGAATTGTCCGCGGCGCGAAGTGCAGAGATGATTGCCGAGCTCGAGGCGAAGCGGCAACAGATCGACGAGACGCTCGAGGAGCTTCGCCTCATCCACAAGGTCTGCCGCCAGAAGATCGCAAAGAAGAAGGCGCGCTGAGCCTCAGAACCAGGCGGGGTGCGCGTCGATGTAGGAGCTTTCGTTGCTGCGGCAGAGGTCCGCGAGGATGGCAACGCGTGGAACCTCCGTGCGAATCCAGTACTTCGTCGCAGCCTCGATGGCCTGCTTCCGCTCCTCGCGCATCGTTGCGCTCTGCGCCGCGGCCGCCATGTTGAGCCACTGCCAACCGATGACGAGCGTCGAGAACATGTCGAGATAGTCCCAGCTATGCCCGAGCATCGCGTTGCCGTCGCCGGACATGCGAAGCTGCCCGAGCTCCATCGTGATGGCGCCGACCGTCGTGACCGCCGCGTCGAGCGAATCACAGAGCTCGGCCTCCACGCCCGCCTCACGAGCACGCCCGATGGTCGCGCCGATCTCTTCGGCGAGCGCTCGGAGCGAGGCGCCGCCTTTGGCCATCACCTTGCGGCCGAGCAGGTCCATGCTCTGAATTCCGCTCGTGCCCTCGTGCAAGGTATTGAGCTTCTGATCGCGCATGTACGCCTCGGGGAGATACTCGCTGGTGTAGCCGTAGCCTCCGAGGATCTGAATGGCGAGCGCATTCGCCTCGAAGCCCCGCTCCGCCGGGAAGGTCTTCGCCACCGGTGTGAGAAGGTCGAGAAGGATCGAGGCCCGCTCGCGCGCTTCGGGCGTGGCTCCGTGCTCGGCCACGTCCGCGTACCGCGAAACCGTAGCCAGGAGGGCAAGGCTCCCTTCCACGATGGCCTTTTGCCGAAGCAGCATCCGGCGCACGTCGGCGTGCTGGACGATGGGCACCATTTCGCCGCCGCGCGCCCCGAGCTCACGACCCTGCTTGCGGTCGAGCGCATAGTTCAGCGACTCGTAGTAGGCCGCCGACGCGGTAGCGGTCGCATTGACGCCCACCATGATGCGCGCCTCGTTCATCATCTGGAACATGTAGCGGAGTCCCTGGTTCGGCTCCCCGACGAGCCAGCCGCGGCAATCGCCCTCGTCTCCGAACTCGAGCGCGAGGCTTGGAAGCCCCTTCCATCCGATCTTGTGAATCAGCCCTGCCACGGTGACGTCGTTCGGCACGAGTGTGCCAGCTTCGTCCCGAAGCCGCGGGATGGCGAAGAGCGAGATCCCCTTCGTTCCGGGGGGCGCACCTTCGATGCGAGCGAGCGTCAGGTTCACCACGTTGTCGTTGATCTGGTGGTCGGCGCCGGAGATGAAGATCTTGCTCCCCTTGATGAGGTAGTGCCCTTCGTCCGTGGGCTTCGCCGTCGTGGTGATGTCGCCGAGGCTGCTGCCGGCGTGCGGCTCGGTGAGAGCCATCGTTCCCGTCCACTCGCCGGCGTACATCTTGTCCATGAACCGGGCCTTGAGCTCGTCGCTTCCGAACGCTTCGATGAGGTGCGCTGCGCCATGCGTGAGCCCGACGAATCCATACGCGCCGAGGTTCGCGGCCATCAGGTACGCGCTTGCCAGCGTGTGCACCAGCATCGGCATCTGCTGGCCGCCGACCGACTCGGGCCGCGTCGCCGTCAGCACCCCGAGCTCGATCATCGCGTCGTAGAGCGCCGGGAGGGCCTCGTGTGTGTGGATACGGCCGTCTCGAAAGACGGGCGGCTTCTCGTCCATCGGCTTGTAGGTGGGCAGAAGGTCTTGCCGCGAGAACCGCCGCACACTGTCGATGTACATGTCGAAGGTTTCGCGGCTGTGCTGTGCGTACGATTCGAGCTCGCACAGAGCCTCGGCGTCCAAGACGGAATAGAGAAGAAAATCGACGAGCTCGTCGTCGATGAGCGGGTTGGTCGAAGCAGCCATCGTCGATCGGTTCCTGTGGCGGCTAACCTAGCACCACAAGCCGCGAGTTCCTGGGTGAATTCCGAAGGGTGGTGCGGTATGACCGAGTTCTATGGACTTTCAGCATTCCGAGCGTGCCCAGAAGGTGATGGCGCAGGTTCAACGGTTCCTGGACGAGCGCATCCTGCCCAACGAGCAGACTTACCTCGACCAACTCGTCGGTACCGACGATTGGACGAAGTGGAAGATCCCACCGGTCATGGAGGAGCTCAAAGCCGAGGCCAAGGAGCTTGGTCTCTGGAATCTCTTCCTTCCGGACGAGCAGTACGGTGCAGGTCTCGACAATCGCGACTACGCCCCGATCGCCGAGATCACGGGCCGAAGCTTCATCGCTCCGGAGGTCTTCAACTGCAACGCGCCTGACACCGGCAATGCGGAAGTTCTCGTGAAGTACGGCTCGGACGAGCAGAAGCAGCACTGGCTAGAGCCCCTTCTGGCAGGCGAGATTCGCTCGGGCTTTGCGATGACCGAGCCCGCGGTCGCATCGAGTGATGCGACCAACATGCAGGCGACTTGCGAGGTCGTCGGCGACGAGGTCGTGCTCAACGGTCAGAAGTGGTGGACCAGTGGTGCAGGCGATCCGCGCTGCGGGTTCTTCATCTTCATGGGCGTGACCGACGCGGAGGCCGGCCGTCACGAGCGTCACTCCATGGTCCTGTGCCCAGTCGATGCCCCTGGCGTGAAGATTCTGCGCATGCTCCCGGTCTTCGGCCACATCGACGAGCCGCACGGTCATGCCGAGGTCCTCTTCGATGACGTGCGTCTTCCGCTGAGCAGTATCATCGCAGGCCCGGGCCGTGGGTTCGAAATCGCCCAAGGCCGGCTCGGCCCCGGCCGTATCCATCACTGCATGCGCGCCATCGGCGCGGCGGAGCGCGCTCTCCAACGGCTCTGCGAGCGTGCGGTCCACCGAGTCGCTTTCGGAAAGCCGCTGTCGAACCTGGGCGGCAACCGCGACATCATCGCCAAGGCCCGCATGGCCATCGGGTACGTGATGAACAAGATGGACCAACGAATTCGTTCTCACCACGCGCTGGCCCTCAGTCGCGCTGCCTACGAGTCCGTTGGCATCGCGCTTCCCCGGTAGGCGAGCGGCTGGAGTTCCATTATTACGTACATCTTGGTACAAATGCAGTATGGGGCGGTTTTATTCAAACAGAAAGTATCTGGTGCCTTTCGTACCCAAACTGGAGCCGAGACCTTCT
>CBDUCC010000213.1:0-6842 GCA_965365555.1 uncultured Myxococcales bacterium
GTCGAGCGCGAGCGCTCCGCCGGAAACGAAACCGCTGCGGCTGCCATCGAGCAGGATCTAAACATCCTTCGCAGGATGGAAGCCGAAGCAGAGCGATTCGGTGAGGCCGTCAAGCTCGACTCTGCATCCACGTTCGAGTGCATCGTCGACGGTGCGCGCCACTACTTCATGGAGGTCAACACGCGGATTCAGGTCGAGCACCGCGTTTCGGAGCTCTGTTACGCGCTTCGGTTCAGCAACCCGGACGACGCCGAGGACTTCTTCGATGTTCACTCGGTCGTCGAAGCGATGGGTCTTCTCGCCAAGCACAAGGACCGGCTACCTCGTCCGATTCGGGTCCAGCGCGATGCCGCTGCGGTCGAAGCCCGTCTGAACGCCACCGACGACTCGCTCTCGCCCCACGCCGGCGGCGAGATCATGTCGTGGTCCGACCCGATCGAGGGCGAGGTTCGAGATGATCAGGGCATCTGCTTCAAGAACCCAGACACCGACCTCTTCATGCGGTACAAGCTCGCGGGCGCCTACGACAGCAACATCGCGCTGCTCGTCACCACTGGAGATGATCGCCGCGACAGCTACGAGCACCTTCGCGAAGTGCTCCGATGCACCGTGCTTCGCGGCCCGGAGCTTCAAACCAATCTACAGTTTCACTACGGGCTCGTTCACTGGTTCCTCGCGAACGGGGTCGATGCAAAGCCAACGACGCAGTTCGTCGTACCCTACCTGACCTTGGTTGGGGAGCTCCGGCGCGAGGCGAGCGAGATCGACGCGAACTACGCGTACGACCGCCTCTGCGCTCAGTACCTTCAAGCCGTTAGCAGTGATGCCGCCGCGGCCAAGGCCACTCAGGATCTTTCCGTGCTCAAGCGCACGCTCCTCGGCCGACCCCTTGGTCGTATTCTACGTCAGCCACACCTGCTGTCGGCCTGGCTCAGTGCCAACAAGCAATACTTCGAGGTCAGCGGCGGACGGGTGACCTGGCTGAAGAACCCGCTGCTCGTTCTCGCGGACACCTACCACCTGCTTCACATGGACGCGGCCGTGAAGCTTCCGGCTGCACACCGGATTTGGGAGCAGGATGCCAAGGTGCTCGAAGATGGCGCCGCTTTTTATGAGGCGCTGGAACAGCGCCTGGGCGAAAAGACCTGGCCTGAGCTCGATAGGCTGCTCAAGGGGAAGAAGGCACCCAAAGGGTTCGGCGCGAAGCAATGGCGCGCCGTCCGCGAGGCGCATCTCGGTTTCCAACTCGGTCTGGAGCTTTACGGGCTTCTGCCGCTCATCGGACACAAGGTGGGATTCTTCGATCTACGGGTCAACGACGATCTGACGATCACGATTCCCGAGCGACTGTTTGATCGCGACCACCAGGCCAAGATGAAGAAGGTGCTGGTACCACCACCGGTCAATAAGGCCGACGAGATCGTCGCGGTCAGTGGTGGCATGTACTACGCTCAAGAAGCTCCCGGCATGCCTCACTTCATCGAAGAAGGTCAGCACTTCGACGCAGGCGATCCGCTCTACATCGTCGAGGTCATGAAGATGTTCAACAAGGTGTACGCGCCGTTCGCAGGCACGGTGGACAAGATCCTCGTCGAGAGCAACGGCACGATCGTCTCCAAGGGCCAGCCGCTCTTCAAGGTCACCCCCGACGAGATCTTCGTCGAAGAGGATCCGACCGAGGTGAAGGCCCGAATCCAGTCGAACACCGACACCTATCTCGCCGCAGTCGACTAGGGGACACGCACCCCCTCTAAAAACCAAGTGATTACGAGCCCTTGAGTGCCAAGGTGCGAATTCTTCCGTCGACCTAGCCGCGGTCGTCCCGCGCCGTTGCTACGACAACACGGTTTCGGCCCGCGCTCTTTGCGCGAAAGAGCGCTCGGTCGGCTGTGGTCATCAGTCGGGATTTCAGATCCTTGGGAGGCTGACCATTCAGGTGGCGCAGCCCGCAAAGTGTCGCGACGCCGATCGAGACGGTGATCCTCGGAAGCTCACCACCGGCGCGCATGGGCCCGCCGGTGCTCGCAGCGACGTGGCTTCGCAGGTGGTCGGCCAGCGCCCGCGCGCTTTCTTTCGAAGCATTGCGCTGCACGACCACGAACTCGTCCCCACCGAAGCGGAACACTTCTCCCACCCCGGCCGCGGCCTCGTCAAGCGCCCTGCCGGTGCGCTTCAAGGCTTCGCTTCCGGCGCCGTGTCCGAGCTTGCTGTTCACCTTCTTCAGGTGATCCACATCGACGAACATCAAAGCCATGTCCCGATCGGCACGGCGCGCAGCACCAACTGCTCGAGTGAGTCGACGATTCAACTCGCGAACATTTCGAAGGCCCGTGAGCGGATCGTGTGCCGCAAGGCCTTCTTGCCGCTTTAGTGAAGACGTCTGGATGAACGAGGTCGCGAGAGTACGAACGATGCCTTCCACGACGCGAGCATCGCGATCACTGAAGCGAGCAGGGTCCTCGGGATTCACTAGCTGAAGAACACCGAGAAGCCTCGACCCGTCCCGAATGGATGCGAGCAGCGCCTGCTTGCTTCTGTGTTTCGATCCTGCGGCAAACTGGGGATCGTCGGACATCTCTGCGGCGGTGAGGCGGCTGACGCCACCTGCCAGGGCCTTCTTCGTTACTCCGGGAGCCACAGGCACTCCGCGACTGAGAAGCTCGCGAGCCTCGGGCCCGAAGGCTGCAACGCAGTGAAGCGAAGAGAGATCGGAGCCGATGAAGATGGCGCCTGCCGTTGCGCGAACCGCGAGCGCCGCGGCCTGCAGTCCTTCGTCCAGCACACGAATGAGTGTCCGCGCTCGGGCGTTCGACGCCGCGAGAACGGATTCCTCGAGCCTTTTCGCCCCCCTCAAGGTGTGGATCCGCACCCTCAAATCCTAGGCAACATCGCCACGATAAGCCAATCCTGGGACCCTGCTCCTCTTGCCGCCGGTCGTTGATCGAAGTGCACAGCGCGCCAGCCGTTGTATGCTCGTATGGAGCCAGAGCGATCCGAATCGCCTCGTGAAGACTGAACAGAGCGCCCCGGAGTCCACCCCGTCGGCAACTTCTTCGGATGGCCATCGTGCCTCGGTACACTAGGATGGATCCAGGGGAATCTGTTGCCGAATCAGGACGACCTTCTTCGCCAGTATCGAACCATGATGGTGATCCGCCGCTTCGAAGAAGAGGCCGCGCGCAACTATGCCAAAGGAAACATTGGAGGCTTTCTCCATCTCTACATCGGGCAAGAGGCGATCGCCGTTGCGGCAGCCGAGGTGCTCGACGAAGGGGATTACATTTTCCAGACCTATCGCGACCACGGCATTGCCCTCGCGCGGGGCATGCCTCCAAGTGCGGCGATGGCCGAGCTCTTCGGCAAGGACACCGGCTGCTCGCGGGGCCTTGGCGGATCGATGCACTTCTTCGACGTCGAGCGGGGTTTTCTCGGAGGCTGGGCCATCGTGGGCGGACACCTCGCCCTTGCGGCCGGGACCGCCTTCAAGAGCAAGTACGCGGGCGAGTCCGCAGTGACACTTTGTTTCTTTGGCGAGGGCTCGACCAACATCGGTGGATTTCACGAGGCATTGAGCCTCGCCGGGCTTTGGAAGCTGCCGATCGTGTTCATCTGTGAGAACAACCAGTACGCCATGGGGACACCCCTTGAACGAACGAGCCCTCTCAAGGACCTCTCGAAGAAGGCCGAGGGCTACGGCATGGTCGGGGACCGCTTCGAGGGGCACGACGTCGCACTCGTCCAAGAGCGCATCGGAGCGGCGGTCGAGCGTGCGCGCAGCGGCGAGGGGCCGACCTTCATCGAGATCCTGACCTATCGTTTTCGCGGTCACTCGATGAGCGACCCGGCGAAATACCGATCGCGGACCGAGCTCGAGCAGCGCAAGCAAAAGGACCCCATCGCCGTCTTGCGAGAGCGTATTGTCGACCTCGGTGTCGATGAGAGCGTTCTCGACGACATCGATCTCGCCGTGGACGAGGAGACGGATGCTGCGGTTCGCTTCGCCGAAGAGTCCGAGCCTGCGAAGCACGAGATGATGATGAGCACGGTGCTCGCTCCGGAGGGCGAATCGTGAGGGAGCTTCGGTACCGAGAGGCGCTTCGCGAAGCCATGTTCGAAGAGATGCGGCGGGACGAAACCGTCTTCCTGATGGGCGAGGAAGTGGGTCATTACCAGGGGGCTTACAAGGTATCTGAGGGCCTCCTCGACGAATTCGGGGAGCGGCGCGTGGTCGATACGCCGATCGCCGAGGCGGGGTTCGCCGGCGTCGGCGTCGGTGCAGCCATGGTCGGGCTTCGGCCGATCATCGAGTTCATGACCTGGAACTTCTCGTTCGTCGCGTTCGATCAGATCATCAGCAACGCTGCCAAGGTCCATCAGATGAGTGCTGGAGCGATTCAGGTGCCCATCGTCTTCCGCGGCCCCAACGGCGCGGCTAAGCAAGTGGCCTCGCAGCACAGCCACAGCGTTGCGCCCTTCTACACGAACATTCCTGGCTTGTACGTCATTCAGCCGAGCACGCCGCGGGACGCCAAGGGCCTGCTCAAGAGCGCGATCCGGAGCAACAATCCGGTCATCTTCCTCGAAGGCGAGACGCTCTACGGCGTCAAGGGAGAAGTCCCCGACGAGGGCGTGGACGAGCTGATTCCCATCGGCGAGAGTCGACTCGCCCGCTCCGGAAGCGATTGTACGGTCGTGACTTGGGGGCGTCCCTACTACACGGTCCTCGCGGCAGCCGAGAAACTCGCCGCCGAAGGGATCGAGTGCGAGGTGATCGATCCGCGGACGCTTCGCCCTCTCGACACTTCGCTCATGGTCGAGAGCATCAAGAAGACGAATCGATGCGTCGTCGTCCACGAGCACTGGCCTTACGGCGGGCCCGGGGCCGAGATCGTCGATCGTTTGCATCGAGAGGCATTCGACTATCTCGACGCGCCCCTCGAGCGTGTCACCGGCCTCGATGTTCCAATGCCCTATGCACTGAACTTGGAGGACAGCGTCCTTCCTACCGAAGCGCGGGTCATCGACGCGATCAAGCGCGTCAGTTACGCGGAGTGATTCATGGCGAAGATCATCGGACTACCCAAGCTTTCGCCAACCATGGAGGAGGGGACCCTCGTCTCCTGGACCAAGAAGGAGGGCGACGCGGTCGAAGTCGACGACCTTCTGGCTGAGGTCGAGACCGACAAAGCCACGATGGAGTTTCGCTCCTTCGATCGTGGGGTGCTACTGAAGATCCTCGTCCCGGAGGGCGAGACGCTCGAGCCCGATGTTCCGGTGGCGATCATCGGCAAGGCCGGTGAAGACATCGACGACTTGCTGGCCGAGGTCAGTGCCGGTGCCGCCGCTGCTGCCCGAGCCCCCGACGAGCCGCTCGCCGATGCTGCGGCCGATGGGACCGAGCGTGCCCCCCTTCAGGCATCGGACGGGAGCTCGGCCGGCGAGGCGATCGCTGCGGAGGCTCCGGAAGGCGACACGCGGCCGTCCACCGATCGCATCCTCTCTTCTCCGCTCGTCCGTCGCCTCGCCCGCGAACGAAGCATCGACCTTCGCAATGTCCGAGGCTCCGGTCCGCATGGACGGATCGTGAAGCGTGACATCGAAAGCTACGGCGGTGCTGCGAGCGGGGCCCTCGCGCAGACGGGAGAGCGCCGACCGCCGGAGGTTGTCAAGGCGAGCAGTATGCGCCGGACCATCGCGCGACGACTGACCGAGTCGACACAGACCATTCCGCACTACTACCTGACGATCGACGTGAACATCGGGCCACTCGCCGACGCACGCAAGGCGATGAACGAGCAGCTCGAGGCGGACGGTCGCAAGGTCTCGCTCAACGATCTGATCATCAAGGCGACCGCAATGACCCTGCGTCGAGTACCGGAGGTCAACGCTTCCTGGATGGACAAAGAGATCCACTACCACCAGGTGGTCGACATCTCCGTGGCCGTCGCGGTCGAGGACGGCCTCATGACGCCGGTCGTTCGAGATGCCGACAAGAAGGGTGTCGCCGAGATCGCCGAAGAGGTTCGCGATCTCGCCGCACGCGCCCGCGAGCGCAAGCTAACCCCCGAGGAGATGACGAACGGTACCTTCTCGATCAGCAACTTGGGCATGTTCGGCATCGAAGAGTTTACCGCCGTCATCAATCCGCCGGAGGCTGCCATCCTCGCCGTGGGTACCCTCCGCAACGAGGCCATCGTCGAAGAGGGCGAGCTCGGCTTGGGTCGGCGCATGCGCTTCACGATGAGCTGCGATCACCGGATCATCGACGGCGCCACGGGTGCCAAATTCCTTGCCGCCCTGAAGCGAACGCTGGAATCACCTCTCACGATGCTGCTTTGAGGGAGCAGCGCGTCCCAGCCATCGCCGACGAACGCTAAATACTCGTTCATCGGAATCGTGAGGGTCGCGTCTGTACCGCGCTCATAGGACTTCGAGCGGTCGAACCGGTCGAGATCACCAGTCGACCGCTTCCGGATTCAGAAACTCGATCAGGCTTCCATCCCCTATCCACCCGTTGACGACTCCGCGCTCTCATCGTCGACCCGCGTGAAGTGGCCAGCCGCTGCCGCTTCGCGTACCCCAGGCGCGCGCCTACGGTGAGGCTCAGTACCTGCGCGCTTTCAGCACGCGCCGTGGAACCGCTTCGCGTCGGCCGGGAAGATCTTGCCTGGATTGAGGATGTGCTTCGGGTCGAAGACATCTTTGATCTTCTGTTGCAGCGCGATGAGCTCGGGGGACTGTTCCATCCCGAGGTATGGCGCCTTGAGCACTCCGATCCCGTGCTCCCCGCTCAAGGTCCCCCGAAGCTCCACAACACGGCGGAAGAGCGCCTTGATCGCCTC
>CBDUCC010000214.1:0-6824 GCA_965365555.1 uncultured Myxococcales bacterium
CGGGTCCAACGATGCGGTAGGTTGCCCCCTGTCCGTCCTCGTCTTCGATCGTCACCCAACTCCCGAAGTAGACTCGCCCGTCGTCCGGCGGCTTCTCATCGACGATCGTCAGTACTTTCAATCGCTGCCCCAGAAACCGAAGCCTGCGATCGATCGCCGCCAGCCGTTGCTTGCTGTACTGGTACTCCGCGTTCTCCGCACGGTCCCCCTCGGCGGCCGCCACCTGCACCGCCTTGGCCATCTTCGGGCGCTCGACCTGCCAGAGCCGCTCGGCTTCCTCCTCGAATCGCCGGTAGCCTTCTCGCGTGATGTAGCCGGGCTTCCCAGAGGTATCCGGACGTGTTCGGCGTCGTGTCATCTCGAATTGGCGCTCGTTCCATACCCGGGGGTCGAGGGCCGGTCAACGTCGGGGATCCCGGCCGGGTGCGCTTGCACTGCCACCCCCCGGACCCATGTTGTGATCGGGCATGCGATTCAAGAAGAAGAGTATCATCAGAGCCAGCGCCGAGCGTGTCTTCGCATTCCACGAGGCACCCGACGCGTTTGAGCGGCTCCAACCGCCTTGGCAGAAGACCGAAGTCGTTCAGCCTCCGACCTCTCTGGAGGTCGGTACCCGTGTCATCCTCAGGGCGAAGGTCGGTCCGTTCTGGCAGACGATGGTCGCCGAGCACGTCGAGTACGAACCAGGCAAGATGTTTGCCGATCGTCTGGTCGAGGGCCCATTCGCGAGTTGGCTGCACCGCCACATCGTCACTCCGCGTGGCGACGACGAGTGCGTGCTGACGGACGACATCGAGTACGAGCTGCCCCTCGGAGCTCTCGGTCGATTCTTCGGAGGCAGGTTCGCTCAACGCAACCTCGAACGCCTTTTCGAGTATCGACACCAGGTGACTCGCGACGCCTGTGAAACATAGCCCAGGCTGACCCGTTTGGATCTATAATCGCCGCATGCTCCGGCGCCTGGTTTTGTTTGTGCTCGCCATCCTTGCGCTCGGCGCCTGCGAGAAGAGCAGGACCGGACGGGGCGCCGAAATTGGAGGTGCCAACAAGGGCTGTTTCGCCTACGAGTCGAAGGACGGCGAGTTCAAGTATGTCTCCCAGCTTGCGCGAGTCGAAACGCGTTGGCACCCCGAATGGACCTCGCAACATGGCCGGACGCTTCCGTCGCCACTGCCTGAACCGAAGGTTTGGCAGCATCCCCGGCTCTCCCAGCGCTACTCCTCGACCATGCATGAGAATAGCTCGGCCACCGACGTCAGCGTCGAGCCCGGACCTATCCCCGCCAACCCCCGGGTGGAGTATTTCCATGTCCTCGAGAAGGGAGCAAGTCTCTCTGGGATGTCGCCGTTCTACACGTTCCTCGACGAGCACACGATCGTCACCATCTCGTTTGGTCGCGACGCGGCCACTCTACTCGTCGTCGACATCTCGGGAGAGGCTGTCGTGCTCGACCATGTGGGCATACCGGGTCGCGGGAGCAAGGCCATCGACTTGGTCAGCCGGCGCGCTCGCCTCGAGATCTTTCGGGACACCTCGGGCGGCGCATACTCCTACCTCGATGGTGACGGGAACGTCTACATCCCCGGCGCCAACGACACGCTCATCGGCATCCCGATTCGCGACCGCCGTATCGTTCGCGAGAAGATGGTGCTCCTCGATCTTTCCACACAGGTCGCGCAGGGCACCTGGGTCAGCGACGCCATGGATCGTAAGGACAACGTGCTCACCGCTCTGATGCCTGATGCCGCGGGACGGGTCTGGTTCACCTCCAAGTACGGCATCATCGGGGTGGCCGATGTCGACTACTCCGGGAACTGCCCAACGGTGTACACGACTGCGGTTGCCTATTTCGAGCTGGCAAGGAAGGTCGAACGCTACTTCGGCGACGTGTCTGATGAGCTCGATGACCTGATCGCACGTGCCGAGGAGGCCAAAGAACGGGGAGATGCTTCCGACCTCGTAGCCATTCGCACCGAGGGTCGCCGACGAATCAAGAGCAAGTCGAACTCGTTGGAAGAAATCCAGAACTCCTTCTCCGTAGGGCCGGACGGGGTGTACATCGTCAGCAACGTCGCGCTTTACAAGTTCCGGTTCAACGACACGACCAAGCGCATCGAGCTCGACCCCGCCTGGGAACCGACGTATGCGGACGGAGATCTCATCTACGAGAACGATCGAAAGATCAAACCCGGACACCTCAACAACGGAAGCGGAACGACACCTACTCTCATCGGAGATCGCTTCGTTGCGATCGTCGACAACGCCCCCGAACAGGTCAACCTTCTCGTTTTCCGGCAAGACAACGGCAAATTGGTCAGTCGCCTGCCCCTGTTTGCGCATGGCGCCAGCGCAGTGGAGAACTCCGTGGTTTCCTACGGCGACCACTTGATCGTCGGAAACACTTACGGGTATACCGACCCCTTCACCGAGAACGACACTGCCGGTGGCATCATGCGCTTCGACTTCGACGAATCGAGCGGTGGCTTCGTCCGTGTCGAGGACTGGCCTGCCGTCGGGCACTTCGACGGAAAGACAGCGACCCCCAAGCTATCGACTGCGAACGGCTTGCTCTACGTGTACCACCGGGACCCAGAGGCCTCGGGGCACCCCGACTGGCAGCTCACCGGACTCGACTTCCGAAGCGGCTGGCCGGTCTTCAGCATCAAGGGCTACTTCGATACCAAGGAGTTCGACGACAACACGATGCGAATCGTGCGCCGAATGACCCTCGGCAAAAGTGACTACGGCCGCAAGGTGTTCAACAACATTTGGGGCACGTTTTCGTTTGGTCCCGACAATAGCATCTTCATCGGAACGTTTCGTGGATATGTACGAATCTCTTCGGATCCCCGGCTCGAAAAAAGCGGCACGTTGGAAGACGCGCCGCTTCTTTCGAACGTGGAATGAGCGGTGAGGGCTAGAGCGGCTCGAAGTCGAACTTCTGACCGCCGCCTGCGGCTTCGGCCATCGCGCCCTTGAGGGGCAAGACCATGATCGCAACGCCGTCCTTGTACTTGCAAGACGCAGCAGCGCCCTTCTTGCCACCGATCGCGGTTGCAGCCGCGCTCCCCTCGAAACGCCCTTTCTTGAACCGCTCGAGGGCATCCTTGTTCTCGAACAAGATCACCTGCGCATAGGTCTGTCCGCCCACCTGTGCGCCGACGGTGGTCTGCGTCATCTTGGCGTGGCCGATCAGCTTGCCCTTCTTGTAGACTTCACCTTCGCCGTGCGATGCGCCGACGATGAACCCGCCCTTGCCGACCTCCGGGAAGATCGCGTACCCGTAGGCCTCCTTGAGAGTCGCGTTGAACGTATCGTCCTTGTCCTGCCAGAGCTTCTTGACCTCTTTGACCTCTTGGCTGATGTCGCTTTCCGATTTCCGCTTCGCGGATGCCGGGGGAGCGGTGCAAAGAAGAAGCGCCGGAACAAACACACTGAGACGAAGTAGCTGAATCATCGAAACCTCCTGGGGCAGGGCTAGCGCGGCCCGTAAGCTTCGCAAGCAGCTGCGATCCAGCCCACACAATTCCCCGTTTTGCCAGTGGCGCAGAGCCCGCGTTGCTACTTTGTCACTTGGCGTCGGCAACCCGACGTCGTTCGATGATGCTCCGATCTCTCCTCGTCATTTCGCCTTTCCTACTCTTGGCCGGCTGCGGCTTCCAAATTCCCAGCGGCGTGTTCGCTTGCGTTGGCTCCGCTGACTGTCCCACCGGCTATTTCTGCTGGAACAGCGACGGTTTCTGTTACGACGCGGAGGAGCCCGAGCGCTCTTGCCGCCCGGCTTCATGCGAGGAGGTCGCGGCTCAGTTCGCGCCCGTCGGCGTGCTCGTGGAGTGCGGGACGCTTCCTGACGGTTGCGGCGGAGTCGTGGAATGTCCGCCCTGCGGTGACGGCGAGGCTTGCGGAGCTAGCGGACAGAACTTCGTCTGCGGTTGCGAGCCTGCCACCTGTAGCGCGGTCGGCGCCGAGTGCGGTGAGCTTCCACTCGGCTGCGGCATCGAAGGAACCGTGGACTGCGGCCCATGCCCGGGCGGGCTCGAATGTGGAGTCGACCATCGTTGCTTCTGCCCGGAGGGCCAAGACTGCGACGCCGCCTGCGGGGGCTGTCTCGAGGGACAGGTCTGCAATGGGAGCGAGTGCTGCGATCCGGTCTATCCCTGCTCCGAGAACGAGTGCTCTCCCGAAGTTGGGCTCGACGATGGATGCGGCAACATGGTCGATTGCGGCGGCTGCAATGGTACGGAGACCTGCCAGCTACAACCTCCGGCGCTCCGGTTCGCTTGCATCGACGACTGCACCTGTGAGGCGCAGGGACTCGAGTGCGGCACCTACGAGCTCTGTGGCGCCTCCCAACTCTGCGGTTTCTGTGGCGCGGCTACGCCCATCTGCGACGACGGCCGCTGCGTCTGCTCCGATCCCTACGAATCCAATGAAACGCCGGCGGAAGCCGCCCGCCTCGATTGCGACGGCGCCTGCTCGGTAGGCTCCATACATGCCGAGGTCGAGGGCTCGATCGAGGATGCGAACGACGTCGATTTCTACGCCCTCGAAGTGCCACACCGGAACGACCGAGCCATTCGCGTTGAGGTTGCGGGCCTGAGTAGCCAGCGAGAGATCTTGCTCAGCTATATCTGTCCGGACGGCTCCGAACGCATCGACGACTGCAGCGGGTCGAGCAGCTCGGTCGGCGATACCAAGTACTGCGTCGAGGATGGCGAGGACGTGCTCCGCCTCGCCCAGGCCTGCGATGGCGGCACTGGCTCGGGCGCTACGGTCATCGTCGCCATCGCGGCCAAAGACGGGGAGTTCCGCGGCCTTTGTGACCGATACACGCTCACTGTTTCCTCGTACTCCTACGACGACTAGGCACAAGAGAATGGACAGGGGCTGACGGTCCCCGTACCGTGCCCCATAACTTGGCGAGCATGTTCGACAAGCGATTTCTCGCAGACGATGTCCGGGCCGGCGTGGTGGTGTTCCTCGTCGCGCTGCCCCTCTGCCTCGGGATCGCGCTCGCCTCCAACGCTCCGCTGTTCAGCGGGTTGATCGCTGGCATCGCCGGCGGAGTCGTCGTCACGGTCTTCAGTGGGTCCCGTTTGGGTGTGAGCGGCCCGGCAGCCGGGCTCGCCGTCATGGTCGCCGCGGGCATCGAACAGCTCGGCCTCGATACCTACCTGCTCGTGGTCGTGTTCTGCGGCATCGTCCAACTCACCGCTGGATTCCTGAAGGCGGGCGTCATTGCTCACTACTTCCCATCGAGCGTGATCAAGGGGATGTTGGCCGGCATAGGAATCATCCTCATTCTGAAGCAGATCCCGCATGCGCTCGGGTACGACCGCTCCTGGGAGGGCGAGCTCGAGTTCTTTCAGCAGGACGGCCACAACACCTTTACCGAGATCCTCTACGCAATGGAGGCTTTGAGCCCTGGGGCGATCCTGGTGACGCTGACGTCCCTGGCCATTTTGCTCGCGTGGCAGCATCCGGCCGTGAAGGATCGCGCGTTTGCCAAGGCCTTTCCGGCGCCGCTCCTCGTGGTGGTCTTGGGGATCTCGCTCAACACGCTCTTTTCGCGCGTCGGTAGCGGCCTCAGCATATCTGCGGACCACCTGGTCGCCGTGCCGGTCTCCTCGTCGATCGGAGAGTTCCTTTCGAATTTCCGACGTCCCGACTTCTCGCAGATCACGAATCCGGCGGTGTACACCACCGGTCTCGCTCTCGCCCTCGTCGCCAGCATCGAGACCCTGCTTTCCGTGGAGGCCACCGACAACCTCGATCCTGAGAAGCGGGTGACGCCCACCAACAAGGAGCTCAAGGCGCAGGGCCTCGGAAACGTGGTGTCCGGCCTCCTCGGCGGGATTCCGCTCACCCAGGTCATCGTGCGAAGCTCCGCGAATGTCGTTGCGGGAGGAAAGACGCGCCTGGCCTCCTTCATTCATGGCGTTCTCCTGTTGATCTGCGTCGCGTTCATTCCGGAGCTGCTCAACCGCATCCCGCTCGCGAGCCTGGCGGCTATTCTTCTGGTCATCGGCTACCGACTCGCCCGGGTGTCCCTCTTCCGAGAGATGTGGGCCGAAGGCGTCTGGCAGTTCCTCCCGTTCATCGTGACCATTCTCGGCCTGGTCTTCACCGATCTACTTACGGGGATCATGCTCGGCATGGTCGTCGCCTTCTTCGAGATCCTGATCTACAACTACCAGCTCAATTTCTACCGCGAACAGACCGACGACGACTGCATGACGATTCGCCTCACCGAGCACATGACCTTTCTCAACAAGGCGGCGCTCAAGCGAATTCTGCGCGAGGTGCCCAAAAACTGCACGCTCACCATCGACATGACCCGAACGCGGATTCTCGACCACGACGTTCGCGAGGTGATCGAGGACTTCGCTACCCATGCGGCCGTCGATGGCGTGACACTTCGAATCGAGGGCCGCGATGCACCCAAGGTAGCGCTCATGGGAATCAGCTCGCCGCCCCACTAGCGCTGTTCCCTCTCGGCTCTGGTCATTCTTCTCGTCTTCGTGCAGGATCCCGCGCCGTGACCGACCCACGTGATCAACCCCTCAATTTGGCCCCAGCGAGCGTCATGGACTACCGCGATCTCGCACGCCGGAAGCTCCCTCGGCAGCTCTTCGACTACATCGACGGCGGGGCGTATGCGGAGAGCACCATGCGGGCCAACGTCGGCGACCTCCGAGCGATCCACCTGAGGCAACGCATCCTTCGCGACGTGTCCGACATCGATCTGAGCGCGGAGGTGCTTGGCGAGTCGCTCTCCTTGCCCGTCATCCTCGGTCCCGTCGGGCTGGCGGGCATGTTCTCCC
>CBDUCC010000215.1:0-6795 GCA_965365555.1 uncultured Myxococcales bacterium
GGGGTGGGGGCGTCCTGCGCGGCGTCCGAGCTTACCTCCCGCCACCGGCGGACGGCGGATCGCCTGTCGCGCTCGTTTCGTTCGATCGAGCCCGCCTCCAAAGCCAGAGACCCGCGGCGCTGAGTACGAATGCGGCAATCAACCACGTCATCCTCGGAATTGTGCCGGATCCGGGACGAGGCGGGCCACAAAAAAGCCCGGACGACTCGGCCGTCCGGGCTTGTTCGGATGGATTTCGGTGACTTGCCCTACAGGCCCTTCACCGCCTCGGTGAGCGCCGGAACGGCGTCGAAGAGGTCCGCGACGAGGAAGTAATCGGCAACCTGGGCGATCGGTGCCTCCTTGTCCTTGTTGATGGCGACGATGGTCTTGCTGCCCTTCATGCCCGCCAGGTGCTGAATCGCTCCGGAGATGCCGATGGCGATGTAGAGCTTCGGCGCGACGACCTTTCCAGTCTGGCCCACCTGAAGCTCGGGAGCCACGTAGCCCGCATCGCAGGCTGCGCGTGAAGCACCCATCGCTGCGCCGAGCGCGTCGACGAGCGGTTCGACGACGCTGGTGAAGTTGTCGGCGCTCTTGAGGGCGCGCCCGCCGGAGACGACGATGTCGGCTTCGGTGAGATCCGGACGCTCGCTCTTGACGACTTCGACGCCGAGGAACTCGACCTTGTCGGCGACCGGGTCGGTCTGGACGGCTACCTCTTCGATGGCGCTATTCCCACCGGAGGCCGCCGCTGCTTCGAACTCCGATTGACGAACGGTCACGACCTGCTTGTCGCTCGTGATCTCTACCGTTCCCGACACATTGCCCGCGTACATCGGCCGCGTGTACGACAGCGTGCCGCCGTCGACGTTCACGGCGGCAATGTCCGAGGCCACACCGGCGTCGAGCTTCGCAGCAACGCGCGGAAGGAGGTCTTTGCCGTAGGTGCTAGCGCACGCCACGGCGACGTCGTAGCCCTTGGCCACCTCGGCGACCGTCGCCGCGTATTTCTCGCACGTGTACCCCCCAGCGATCTCCGCGGTCAGGACCTTGCCCGCGCCGAAGCCGGTGAGCTCGGCCGCAGCTGCTGCTGCGCCCTCGCCGATCGACAAGATGTCGAACGAGCCGCCGGTGCCTTCCGTGATCTGCTTCGCGGCGGTCACGGCACAAAGAGTGGTCTTTCGCGATTGGCCCTCGAGGAGCTCCGCAACAACTAGAACATTTGCCATGTCTGATGCTTCCTTTCGTTTCCCGAGGGTTAGATGACCTTTGCTGCGTTGTGCAGCTTGTCGACGAGGTCTGCGACGTCTTCAACGAATGTTGTCTCACCCGAGCGCGCAGGGGGCAGCTCGAACTTCGTGTAGTTGAGCTTGGTTCCGGCATCGACCCCGAGGTCGCTTGCGGACGTGGTGTCGATCGGCTTCTTCTTCGCCTGCATGATGCCCTTGAGCGACGCGTAGCGGCCGCCGACCTCGAGCTTCGCGTACTCGTGGTCATCCGGCGTGACGCCGTTCTTCACGGAGTCGGTCGCCAGAATGCGGTCCGAGGTCGTGAGGACTGCCGGGCCAGTCACTTTGACGGTGGCCACACCCGTGTCGAGCTCTCGCTTCACCTCGAGGGTCTTGCCCTCATCGCTCGTCTTGACCTGCATCGCGTAGTTGATGATCGGCCAACCGAGCTTCTCCGCGAGCACCGTGCCTGCGACGTTCGAGTCACCGTCCGCCGCCTGCTTCCCCATCACCACGAGGTCGGGGCTTTCCTTGTCGACCAGGGCTTTGAGGATCGCGGCGACCGCGCCCGAGTCGAGTGAGCCGTCCTCCGCCTCCACGAGGATGCCCCGTTCGGCGCCCTTCGCGAGCCCTTCACGGATGATCCGCTGGGTGTGCTCGTCGTTCGGGCCGATCGAGACGAGCACGACTTCACCGACCCGCGCGTTCTTTTGCGCGGCGTTCTCGGTCAATCGCAGTGCCGCCTCGAGGCTCCAGTCGTCGAACGGATTCATTTTCCACTCGAGTCCTTCGGATGTGACGGCCGTGCCGTCGCCGCTCACCTTGAGCTTGCTTGCGTTGTCCGGATCCGCAACGCGCTTGATGGGTACGAGGATCTTCACGCTTCCTCCTCAGTGATGGGCCATGCAGGCCGATAAATACTGAACCGAGCCGGCGATCTAGGCGCGTTTTGAAGCACTGTCAAGGAGCGCGGCTGTCGGCCCCTCGAACTGACCGAGCGACTGCGCTCACAATGGGCGCGCTTTCGCGAGGTTGGAGGATCTTCACAGAATCGGGTAGCAGCGCGTGGTTGTGCCTTCCGTCGTGGACGACGCGCCCGACCTGGTTTGGCGACCGTTGCCTCTCGATGCTCCCGAGTCCGGCTGGCGTCTGGTTCTCGGCGTTCCCGTCTGTCATAGACCCCCGCGATGCCAGAGGAAGCGAAAGGGGGCCGCTTTGCGTTGGTCACCGGTGGCAGCAGTGGCATCGGCCTCGCGACCGCAAGGGGGTTGAAACCTCACTTCGATGCCGTCGGAATCGTCGGAAGGAATGCTCAGCGGCTTGCCCAGGCTGCCGACGATCTACGGGAGGGAGAGGGCAGGGTCGAGGTTTTTCAGGCGGACTTTTCGTCGCTAGCGGACGTCCGTCGGCTCGCCGACGAGGTCAAGGATCGCTTCGACTCGCTCCGCGTGCTCGTCAACAATGCAGGCGTTTGGCATCGTGAGCGTCACGTCTCCAAAGACGGCTACGAGGAGACCTTCGCGGTCAATCACCTGGCCCACTTTCTCTTGACCAACGAGCTCAAGGAGCTCCTCGTCCTCGGCGCGCCTTCTCGGGTGATCAACGTCTCCTCGTCCATGCACGTGCGTGCGAAGTCGCTCAACTGGGACGATCTCATGTTCGAGAACGAGTTCCGGGGGTTTCGGGCCTACGGACACTCCAAGCTCGCCAACGTGCTCTTCTCGAACGAGCTCTCACGGCGTTGGCAAGAGCTCGGCGTGACCTCGAACGCGCTCAATCCGGGCAACGTGCGCAGCCACATCACGCGCAACAACGTGTTTCTCAACGCTCTGCATCGGTCCCCTTTCGCACGGCTGGTCATCATGACCGAGGCCGACGGCGCGCGAGCGTCGATCCGCGCGGCCGTGGACCCCGCCCTACAAGGCGTGACCGGACGCTACTTCGACAAGCTCGAGGAGATGCGACCCAGCAAGCCCGCGCGCGACCCCGTGGCGGCCAGGAGACTCTGGGAGATCAGCGAGAACTTGATCCACGCGGCCATCGGCTGAGCCGGCCGTTCGGCCCCGACTTTCAAGTAACGACGCTGCAACATCTGCTCGACGATCTTGCCAAAACCCGCCGCCGGATGCCTGACCGTGCCCCCCCCGTGAGCTAGCATTGCGCCGCATGCCGACGTTTCGGACCCAGACGTTGTCCTTGATTTCATTGCTGCTCCTCGCCGGATGCGGCAACACGGGAGCGCTCGACGAGGCCTGCCGCTCGAACGCTGACTGCCGAGACACCGAGCTCTGCGCATCCGCGTTCTGCGGCGGATTTGGTGTCTGCGAAGCGCGCCCAGAGACCTGCGATCCCGACCTGCGGTCGCCGGTCTGCGGATGCGACGGCGTGACTTACCAGAGCACCTGTTTCGCAGAACAAGCAGGAGTGCGGCTTGCCACCAACACCGAGTGCGTGTGCGTGGACAGCGACGAATGCGTGGGCGAACAGTTCTGCCAAATCGACAACAGCTGCTCGAACCCCGGGTTCTGCGTACAGCCGCCCGATTCCTGCGATCCGGTGTCCGAGCCCGTCTGTGGATGCGATGCGATGACCTACCCGAACGCTTGCAGTGCGGCGCAGGCAGGCGTTCGCGTCTCCGCTCAAGGCGAGTGCGACTGCGCAACCAACGAGGATTGCCAGGCGGGCGAGTACTGTGACGCCACGGTGTGCGACGGTCCGGGAGTGTGCGCGCTTCGCGACGACCCCGCGTGCACGCCCGAGGGACCGGTCACCGGATGTGACGGCAACCTCTACGAGAGCTCCTGCGCCGCGGCCGAGGAAGCCGTCCGCGTACGCCCGGAGTGACAGGCCCGGAGCTAGTGGGTCTGAAGGCCGTCTAGGAAGAGGCTTGCGCAGTGGCCCGCGGCCTTCCGAAGACTCGCCGGGTCCGCCTCGCCAAGGGCCCAGGTGAGCAGGATGGCGTCGAGCGCGCCGAACAGGCTCCGCGCCGCGACGCGGGCGTTCACGTCCTTGCGGAAGGCGCCTTGCTTTTGGCCCTCTCGAATCAAGCCGGCGATGACGTCGATGTATTCCATGAAGAGCGGAGCCGCGTACTGTTTCAGCAGCGTCGAGGACTGACGCAGGTTCACCGTGATGACCTCGGCGAGATCGCGCTGATCCTCCAGCAGCCCGAGTTGAAGCTCGATGATGCGCTTGATCCGCGCGTCGAAAGGCTCCTCAGCCGCGGCCACCTCGCGGAGGATCGCGAGCAATTGCTGAATGCCATCTTCGAAGATGGTGATCAGGACGTCGTCCTTGTTCTTGAAATAAAGGTAGATGGTGCCGTCGGCGACGCCGGCGGCTTTGGCGATCTCGCTGACCCGGGTCGCGTAGAAACCGTTCTTCGCGAACACCTTGACCGCGGCCTTCAGGATTCGGTCGCGCTTGTCCGGTCCGCCGCGCTTGTTGGCTGTTGAATGAACCGCCATTCAGCGTCCGGTATCACAGCCCCGACCCGGGCGTCAAACCCGCCTGCCCTGGGATTGGGTTGATGCCCCGGCCGCTGATGCCCCGGCCGCCGCCCGAAGCTGCTACGCTGAATCGGGGGTCATGCTGATCGAGGGAGCCAGCGGGTCGCCGAGCCAAAGCTCGACGGGGAAGTCGCGCAAGAGCGCCGCGCGCACCGAACCGCGGGCTTCGTTGATTCCCATGAGCCGCTCGCTTCTTCCGACCGGATCCCCGTTTGGCTGGAATGCGCGCGGCCGTGCGCTTTACGTCCAGTTCCTCACGGCGCTCCTGATGTTGATCGTCACGATCTCGTTCGCGTTCGCCGGGGGCTGGCCGTTCGTCTTGGTCCCGGCGGACCCGGCGGCCCTCGCCACGACCACGCAACTCTGCATCGGCGCATTGATCTTCTGGGTGGCGCTCTATCTTTGGACCTGGCGACGGCCGAGCCGAAACGGCAATGGCTACTCTTGGTTGCTAAGCGCCACGATCACGGCCCACGTCATCACCGGGAGCGCAACCTGTTACGCGCTCGGGCCCTACAGCGCTGCTAGCGGGCTCATCACGGTAGCAGCGCTTCTGCTCGGCATGGTGCTGCTCCGACGCCGATACCTCTGGCTTGCGGTGCTCGGCTGGTTCGTCTCGATGCTCGTGATGCACTTCGCGAGCGCGGCCGGATGGCTTCCCTTTCATGCGCTCTACGAGGCATCGTTGTCATCGCAAGAACTGGTCGAGGTTGCCTCCGAGCGGGCCGTGGCTGCTGCACTGATCTACATTCCGCTGGCGATCGTGATGGATCACCTGATCAGCGTGTGGCGACAGGATGAACGAAGCCTTTTCGAGGCCGCTCAGCTCGACTCGCTCACCGGCGCGTATGCGCGCGGGTTCGCCATCTCGGTCATGCAGCGCGCGCTTTCCAAGGCGATCGACGAAGGGAAGCCGCTCGCGGTCCTCATGGTCGACCTCGACCACTTCAAGCGCGTCAACGACGCGCATGGTCATCCGCTCGGGGACGTCGTCCTCGCTCGAACGACCCGAGCGATACAATCGATGCTCCGTGCGGACGACATCGTGGGCCGCTTCGGTGGCGAGGAGTTCGTCGTTCTGTTGCCGGGCGCGGACCTTCATCAGGCGATGGGTGCCGCCGAGCGTTGCCGGGCCGCGATCGAAGCGATGGAGATCCCCGAGGTTCCGTATCTGTCGGTCACGGCCAGCGTCGGGGTGGCGGGATTTCCCGAGCACGGCGACGGATTGGACGAGCTTTTGCAGCGTTCCGACCGCGCCATGTACAGTGCCAAGGCACGGGGCCGAAACCGGGTCGAGAGCGCCGGGCCGGTGCAATGAGGGGTATGTATGTGTAAGTCTGTGTGGGTTGCTGTTTTGCTTGCTTTGCTCCTGCTGGGTTGTGGCGACTCCTCCTCGACCGAGGCCGATCGGCTCGGGGTGGGGGCGGAGTGCACCGAGGCCGCCGAGTGTGACTCTGCCGACGAGGACCTACCGCTGGAGTGCCTGACCGAGTTTGCCGGTGGATATTGCGGCCTAGAGGGCTGCGCCGGCGACGAGGACTGTCCGGAGGGCTCGGCCTGCATTGCGCAGGAAGACGGAGCCGAAACCACGAATTACTGCTTCCGGGTCTGCCGAGACAAGCCTGAGTGCAATGAGAACCGCTCCGAAGCGAACGAGTCGAACTGCTCGTCCAACGTCGTCTTCGTCGACGACCGGGGCGAGCGGAAGGCCTGCGTTCCGCCGTCGTCCGGCCTCTGAGCCGCGATTCCCTTGACTTGTTGGGGGGCGGACCGTAGTACAGCCGCCGCCGTCATGCTGGCGTAGCTCAATTGGTAGAGCACCGGTTTTGTAAACCGGCGGTTATGAGTTCAAGTCTCATCGCCAGCTCTATCGAGAAAAGCGTAGCAAACATGGAGGGTTGCCCGAGCGGTCAAAGGGAGCAGACTGTAAATCTGCCGGCTTATGCCTACGGTGGTTCGAACCCACCACCCTCCACCAGGAGATTAGAGAAGAAGAGATTTGCGGGTGTAGCTCAGTTGGTAGAGCCTCAGTTTTCCAAACTGAATGTCGCCGGTTCGAGCCCGGTCGCCCGCTC
>CBDUCC010000216.1:0-6783 GCA_965365555.1 uncultured Myxococcales bacterium
CGGCGCGAAATTCAGCACGGCTCACGGCTTGGCGAAGGTTGGCGTGTGTCGCGCCCACCACACTGCGGTCGACGCTTCGGTCTGCCTCGGCACCGACGCGACGTACCCGCCAAGTCTCGAGCACCCGCAGCAAGCGCGTTTGGAGACAGAGCGGAAGCTCGCCGATCTCATCGAGAAACAACGTGCCCCCATTGGCTTGTTCGAAGGCTCCTCGATGGCTCTGGACCGCTCCGGTGAACGCGCCCCGCTCGTGGCCGAAGAGCTCGCTCTCGATGAGCTCGCGCGCGAGTCCGCCGGCATTGAGTGCGACGAAGGGACCCTCTGAACGGGGACTTCGCTCATGGAGCGCGCGAGCGATGAGCTCCTTGCCAACACCGGTCTCGCCACGGACCAACACCGGCCAGGGAAGCGCGGCGAAGCGATCGACACTGGCCATGACCGAAGCCATCCTGTCGGAGGCGAACACGGCGCCGCGACGCTCGGTACGGCCGTGCTCGACGACGCACAGTACCGTTCGGCCCACCCGAAGCCTCGATCCGAGCCGCAGCTCATGGCGCTCGACGCGCGCGCCGTCGACCCAGGTTCCGTTGGTACTCCCGAGGTCACGAATGCGAAGCACGCCACCGCTCGGCTCAACGCGACAGTGGTAGCGGCTGACCGCACGGTCGCGAACGAGGATTCTGTTGTCGTCCGCCGAACCCACGGAGAGCGGCAGGGCCCCGATACGGACGGGGCGGAGGCCAGTCCCCGACCCACCGGCCAAGGCGAGATCACGGGATGCAAGGCTCACCGCCCGGAGGATCTCCGTGCTCGGCTCGGCGCGCGACTTCGGGATCGCCTTGGAACGCGTGAGCTCGTACCCGTCGCCGAGCGGGACCCCTTGCTCGAGCGCCATGATCTCGGCGCAACCGATGCCGGGGCTGCGGGCCAGGTCGTAGACGAAGACGGAGCCGGCCCTGCGCTGCACGAGGAGGGCACGCGCGGGGATGGCTTCCGACGGGATCGTGATGTCACAACTTGGGTCGGAGCCAATCTCGACCGCGTGGTCGGGGAGCGCGAAGGTCCGAATCGCCTGATTACCCAGGCTCAAGCACAGGACATCGTCCGGTCTCATGGACCCGATATCGGCCGACTCAGTCGGCAGTTGCGTCGGCGAGAAGCGACCCTAAGCTCCGCGCAGAGTGTCGGAACCGCTACGCGAAACACCGCTTCGGGACGAGCACGAAGCCCTGGGGGCTCGCCTCGTGCCCTTCGCGGGCTGGCGCATGCCAGTCCAGTACGCCGGCATCAAAAAGGAGCATCAGGCGGTCCGGGAGCGAGCCGGACTGTTCGATGTGTCTCACATGGGCGAAATCCTGGTGGAGGGCCCGAACGCCGTCGCCGCAGTCGACCGTCTCGTCTCGAACGATCTGTCCAAGCTCGAGCCCGGGCGTGCCCTCTACACCGTCTGCTGCAACTCAGACGGTTGCATCCTGGACGATCTGATCGTCTACCGCCTCGAAGCCGAAAAGGTGCTGGTGGTGTGCAACGCCTCCAACCGCGACAAGATCGTCAGCCACTTCGCAGCTCAGCTCGACCTCGGCATCCCGTGGAACGATGTCTCCGACGAGGGGGCGCTCCTGTCGCTTCAGGGCCCCGCCGCTGAAGCCATCGCGAACGACCTCGCCCCAGACCCGAGCCTCCTCGACCTTACCCCGTTTCATGTCACCCGCGCGACGCTCGCCGGGGTGGACCTCTGGGCGGCCCGCACCGGCTACACCGGCGAAGACGGATACGAGCTCTTCTGTCCGGTAGACAGCGCGGTCGCGGTATGGCGAGCACTGCTCGAAGCCGGAGCCCCACACGGACTCGAGCCTGCGGGCCTCGGCGCGCGCGACACCCTCCGCCTCGAAGCACGGTTGATGCTCTACGGGAACGACATCGACGAGCGGACCCATCCCTTCGAGGCCGGACTCGGCTGGGTGGTCAAGCTCGAGGCCGGCGACTTCATCGGCCGGGACGCGCTCCGGCGAATCAAAGCCGAGGGTTTCGAGCGAAAGCTCGTCGGTTTCGAGATGACCGAACGGGGAATCGCCCGTCATGGCTACCCGATCGTGGTCGACGGAGCCCCCGTCGGAGAGGTCACCAGCGGCTCTCCAGGGCCGACCGTTGGACGGAACATCGGTCTCGGCTATGTGCCGAAGGCCCTCGCCAGGGTTGGGACGGCTCTGGGCATCGAGATTCGTGGCAAGGTGGTCGGCGCCGTGGTAGTGCCCACCCCGTTTTACAAGAGGTGACAATCGTGACGTACCCGAGGGACCTTCAGTATACGCGAGAACATGAATGGGCGCGCCTCGAGGGCGATGTCATTCGCGTGGGGATTACCGCGTACGCCGTCGAGCAGCTCGGCGACGTCACCCTGGTCGACATGCCCGCCCCGGGCGAGGACGTGCAGGCCCACGAGCGTTTCGGAGACATCGAGTCAGTCAAGACGGTCAGTGAGCTGTTCGCGCCGGTCAGCGGGGAAGTCGTCGACGTCAACGCGGCACTCGAGTCGAGCCCCGAGCTCGTGAACGAAGGCCCCTACGAAGACGGCTGGCTCATCACGATTCGACCGTCCGACCAGGCCGAGCTCGAGGGCCTGATGGACGCGGCCAAGTACGAAGAATACCTGGGAACCCTGGACGGCTGAGCGACGACTGCCCCGTGAGATACTTGCCGCACACCGACAAGGAGATCCGAGCGATGCTCTCGAGCGTCGGCGTGCAACGGATCGACGAGCTGTTCGAGGCGATCCCGGACGGGTACCTCTTGAAGGACCCTCTCGCCCTCGAACCGGCGCTCGACGAGCCGCGGCTGATGAAGCATCTCTCGGAGTTGGCGAGCGCGAACGCCGGGCCGACCATGCTGTCGTTCCTCGGCGGCGGCATGTACCGACACCATGTGCCCCCCGCCGTGGACCAGCTGATTCAGCGGAGCGAGTTCTACACGGCGTACACGCCCTACCAGGCGGAGCTCTCGCAAGGCACACTTCAGGCGATCTTCGAGTTTCAGACCATCGTCTGCGAGCTGTTCGGCACCGACGTCGCCAACGCCTCGATGTACGACGGGGCCAGCGGGGCGGCCGAGGCCGTGTTGATGGCCCGGCGGATCAAACGCCGCCCGCAGGTGCTCGTCAGCCATGGCGTCCACCCGGAGTACATCGAAACCATTCGGACCTACATCCGGGGTCTCGACGACCAGGCCTCGCTCGCGCTCGCACCGCTCGGGCCGGACGGCCGCACGGACTGGAACGCAGCTCGGGCGCTCGTCACTGAGGAAACCGCCGCGGTCTTGGTGGGTTATCCGAACTTCCTCGGCTGCGTCGAAGACCTGGATGCGGCTCGCGCGGCGGCCGACATCCACGGCGCGCTCCTGATCACGGCGACGAGCGAGCCCTACGCCCTGTCGTTGCTCCGCGCCCCGGGGGACTGCGGCGCGGACATCTGTGTCGGCGAAGGCCAGGCGCTGGCCCTCCCCCCTCAGTACGGCGGTCCGGGCGTGGGCCTCTTCGGCGCTTCACAGTCGTTCGTTCGCCAGATGCCAGGCCGCCTGGTCGGTCGGACGGTCGACGCAGATGGAGCTCCCGGCTACGTGCTGACGCTATCCACCCGCGAGCAGCACATCCGGCGAGAGAAGGCGACCTCAAACATCTGCACGAACCATGGCCTGGTCGCGCTCGCGATGGGTATCCGCACCGCGATGCTAGGGCGCCGGGGCTTCGAGCAGGCGGGCCGCCGGTGCATGAACGCCGCGCAGTACCTTCGGACCGGCATCGAGAGCCTGAGAGAGTTCGAGCTGCCCTACTCGGCTCCGGTCTTCAATGAGCTCGTGATTCGAAGTCGCGGCCCGAGCGCCAGCGCGATCGTGGAGCGCCTTTCGGCAGAGGGGATCATCGCGGGAATCGACCTCGGACGGTTCCGCGATGACTGGAGTCAGGATCTCCTGGTTGCGGTGACCGAGCTCCACAGCCGGGGCGAGATCGACCGACTGCTCGCCGCGCTCGCCGCCCAGGGTTAGTCGAGGCCCACCCGAGTCCGGGGAGCCGGGCCATCGATCGCCGAATTCGCTTGTGCAAAGTTCCGTCTGCGATGCGCAAAAAATCGAAGGTCAGCTCACGCTTTGGGACTCAGTCGCCTAGAATTAGGAGTCTTTTGAGTTTCGTTCCTGGCTCTGCGAGAGCTGCACTATCGACCTGCTTTCCGCTTGCACGGCCCGACACCGCGATGGAAACTCGCGCGACTTAGCGAGAATTGCGTCTGATGAAGACACAGCTGCAGAGGCTGCCTCATGACTCAACAGCGACGAACCTCATTCATCCAACTGCGACCGGCGGCCGAGAACGAGACCGAGACCGCCATGACCTGGGAAGACATCCGAACCGATGCGAGCTGGGAGGGGCGATGGGTCGCGCTCGACGAGTGTGCGTACAACGAAGCCGGTGAGGCGACTGCCGGCTTGGTCGTCGACTTCGACGACAACCTCGCCGACCTTTGCGCCAGGCTGAGCGCGGAGCGCCGAAAGAGCTGCTCTGTCGTGTTCTGCTCACCGGCGGAATCGGCGGCCTGAACGCCCACCGGCCTGGGGACTGGGAACCCTCGGAGTCCGGTTTGAGTCCGCCTCAGTCCGAGGAGCCGCCTGAGGTCTGATCGTCGACGTCCCAGGGGTGCGTCGTCTCTTCCAGGAGAACGGGCTCGGCAGCACCGGTGCAGCGGTCGGGCTCGCCGCGGCGAAGCTTCACCGCGTTCCAGGGTCCGCCCCCGGACATGGCCTCATCCATGCCCCACTCGCCCTTCAGGTACTGGTCGCCATCCTCGCCGACCTCGATCCGGAAGTAGCCCTTGCCCCGCCGGATCTGCGGCTTGCCCTCGACCAGCTCTCGACGGTCCTCCCATTGGAAGATCAGCAGGTCGCCGTCGACATCGCCCTGGATGCGGCCAGCACGCTCGTTCTTCAGATAGTCACCGATGACCTTCGTGCCGCTCTGGCACAGGTGCATGTTGCCGTACTGCGGCGACTGCCAGACCCCGTAGAAGCTGGCGCCGGCGGGCAGCGGACCGGCGTCGGGCTTTTGCGAGCCCCCACAGCCGAGCAGGAGCCCCAAGGTCAGCGCGAGCGCGGTTTGCTTTGCCGTCATGATCCCTCCCCGGCCCTCACGATAGTCGAGCCGGCGTCCAAAGCGCAATATTGGCCGCTCAGCGGATCCGAGGGATCGAAATCGCGTGGTAGAGCACGGCCGGTCCTTCCGAGAGAAGCAGGGCCAGCTCCCGCAAGCCCTCGAAGACCGGGTTCTCGAACCGAAGCTGGGCGCTCGGCGGCGGGGCCTCCAGGCGATAGGTCGGGAGCACGACCGGTTCCAGGCGCGTGAGGATGCGCGCCGGCGCGGGGATCGTCGCCCTCAGACGCGCAAGCGCGGTGTCCATGCCGCCGAGCTCATCGACGAGGCCGTGCTGATGCGCGTCGGCGGCCAGCCAGACCCGCCCTCGGGCGAGGGGCTCGATGTCGTCGACAGGGCGTCCTCGGCCGTCGGCCACGAGCCCCACGAAGGAATCATAGAAGGCGTCGAGCTCGCGGTTGAGGATCTTGCGTTCCTCGTCGCGGAGGGTGCGATGCGGGGACTGGAAGTCGGCGTAGGGGCCGGTGCGAAGCACCTCGGTGTGGACCCCGATGCGGTCGAGTAGCTGCGACGCGAGGAGCCGGGCGGAGACGACGCCGATCGACCCGGTGATTCCGAGGGGCTGAGCGACGATCGCGTTCGCATGGGCCGCCACGTAGTATCCGCCGCTGGCGGCGACCTCGCCGAAGTACGCGACGACCGGCTTCTTGTCCTTCACGCGAACGACCTCGCGGTGGATCAGGTCGGAGGCCTCCGCGGAGCCCCCCGGGGAGTCGACCCAGAGTAGGACGCCGAGGGCCCGACGGTCTCGGCGCGCCTGACGAAGTGCGGCGACGATCGAGGCTCGGCGTCCCTGAGGCGCGCCACCTTCGGAGATCGCGCCCTTGACTGGGACGACGGCGATGTAGGGCCGGCGTCGAATCGGCCGGAAGAGCTTTGCTCGAACGAAACGGAGATAGCGCTCCGCCTCGACGGTGCCCTTCTTCGGATCGACCTCGAGTCGATCGGGGAGCTCGTCCTCGTACGCGAGGCCGTCAGCCAGGCCGGCATCGATGGCGGCCTGAGCACGGAACACTCCAGTTTCGAAAAGCGAGTGGCATTGTTCCGCGGGCTTCCCGGTTCGCTCAGCGATGGCGCCGAGGAGCGCATCGGTGTGACCGTCGAGCAGTGCCTGGACCTGTTCACGCTGAGGCTCACTCATCGAATCGCGACTCAGCCGTTCGGCCGCGGTCTTGAACTCCTTCCGAGCGAAGGGCTCGACCTCGACACCGAGCTTGTCGAGCATCGGCTTCAGGTAGTGCGACTGGGCCGAGAGCCCGAGCACGGTGATCGTGGCTTGCGGGGCGATGAAGACGCGCTCGGCTGCGGCGGCGATGTAGAGTTCGCGGTGGCCTCCACCGCGGGGCAGGACGACGGTGGTGCGCTTACCTTCACGCCGGAGTCGAAGAAGCTGTTCTCGAAGACCGGCGCAGACCGCCCAACCGGCCTGCAGAGGCGGGAGCACGAATGCAACACCCTCGACCCGCGGGTCCCTGATCGCATAATCAGCGAGGCTGCGTATGGCGCCGAGTGAGGAAGTCCGGCGAAGCGCATCGGCATCGAGGAGGCGGCGGAGCCAGGGGAGGGGCTGCCGGGCTTCGACCAGGCGG
>CBDUCC010000217.1:0-6761 GCA_965365555.1 uncultured Myxococcales bacterium
GCAGGTGGCCTCGCTGACGACGCGAATCCGCTGGAGATCGCGCGCGATTTGATCGCGGCAGGCAAGCCGCGCACTGAGCTCGAGCTGTTGAGCGCGAACCGCGACGCCCTAGCCGACGATCCCGCGTACCTGCTGATCTGTTCCGAGGCCTGGTGGGCCGATGGCGATTCGCTTCGGGCCCAGCAGGCCCTCCTCGGGGCCGCACGACTTGCCCCCGAGGACCCGACGCCGCTCCTGCTCCTCGGCGAGATGCTTCAGGCAGACGGTCAGCATGAAAAGGCGGAGCGGGTGCTGGACAAGGCTCGCGCTCTCGGCGCTTCGCTCCGCGAGAGCGTTCCAGAGATGCCAGAGCAGGCCGACGATCTGATCGCGTTTGCCGAGCAGCAGGAACGAACGAGTCAGGCCTGGCTGACCCCGAAGCAGATCCTCCTCGCCGGGCTTGCCGTTGCGACGGTGGCGGGGGTCGTCGTGGCGATCGCAGCGCTGACGGGACCCAGCGCGGAGCGCTCGGAAGAGGCGACAGCAGCACCGGTCGAACGAGAGGTCGAGGCTCCGGTCGAGCCGGCGGAGCCCGAGGATGAGGCGATCCTGGCTCCGACTCCGTCTGCCGAGGTCCAGAGTGAGACGCCGGCTACGGCCATGATGGCAGTCGAGCCCGCGTATGTCGCATCGCCATTGCAGGAGGCCGAGCCGGCCCCGGCACTCGAGCTCGTGCGGCAAGCGGAGCCCGAGCCCGAGCCGACGCCGATCAAGACCAAGCCAAAACCGGCGCCAAGGACTTCACCGAAACCTGCCGTCAAGGCGACCTCCACCCGATCGCCGAAGCCCTCGCCGAGGTCCGACGTGAACGCCGCGCCGGACGCCACCATCGTGAACGCCGAGCTTGCGTCACTCGCGCCTGAACAGCTGACGGACCGAGCAGACTCGCTTCATGCGCAGGGGCATACAGCGATCGCCGCTAGCTACTATCGCCGCGCTCTCGACCTGGACCCGGACTACGCACCGGCGCTGGTGGGGATCGGTCGCAGCATCCTTCGCGCCGAAAAGTATTCCGAGGCGTTTGTGAATGCGACTCGCGCTCTGCAACTGGCGAGGGGCGTGGACGCGCGCGCCGGCCTCGAGGCCGAGGCGATCTACCAGCTGGGCCGAGTGGCTCTGCATCGCGGGGAGCTCGATGCAGCGCGCCGGTTGTTCCGGCAGTCGATCTCGCTTTCAGGGACGCCCTCGGCGGCATGGTTCTACCTCGGCGAGGCGCTTTGGACCGATAATTCGCCGGCCGCGCGCGTGGCCTACCAGAAGTACCTCGACTTGGTTTCGACCGGCCATCTCGCGGATCGGGCCCGGCGGGCAATTCGGTAGTATGCTTCGCCGATGGCGAAGAAGCAGAACGAGCAACGACAGGCTCGCAAAGAGCGTCAGAAGGCTGCGAAGGAAGCGCGACAACGAGCCGAGGCGCAGGCGAAGCGCCGCCGACAACTCCAGATGCGCCTCGCAGGTGCGGTCGGCGTGCTCACCCTGGTCATCGCCGGCATCTGTTACTGGGCGCTCGACAATCGACAGTTGATGGGCATCACGCTCTTGATCGGCGGCGTGCTTTTTCTGCTGATCGTGCTCGGCGCGTTGGCCTCCGGAGTACAGCCGCGCGACCGAACTCGCGCTGGCTCGATCGATTACGGAAATCGCGGCTGAGGGCCCTGTGGACGACACTCAGTCCGAGCGTTGGTCAGCGGCAGAGGAGGGCATGGAGCTTCTGCATTCCGGGGAGCTCGACGCTGCGATCGACGAGTTGTTGCGCGTGATCCGCGACGACCCTCAGAACGAGTACGCGTTTCATTTCCTCGGTCACGCGTATTTCGAGAAGGAAGCCTATAAGGAGGCGCTCAAGAGTTACGTCGAGGCTCTCGCGCTCGTGCCGGACTATCTGGGCGCGATGCTCGGAGCAGGCCAGACTCTGCGAATGTTGGGAGAGTACGACCGGGCGATCCGCATGGGGCAGCGCGTGCTCCAAAAGCAGGAAAACGACCAGGACGCCCTCTTCCTCGTCGGCGCGACGCACTTCCAGAAGGGTGAGAATCAGGCGGCGAAGCGCTATTTGGAACGATTTCTCGAAACCAGTCCCGAGCTCGAAGTGGCGCTCGAGGTCGAGGGGATGCTTCAGGTCATCCGGGGCGAGGTCTTGCCTTTTCCGGGAGCAGAGGACACCGTAGAGAATTGACGAGGAGGCGCTCGTGGCATCGGACCCAGCGAAGAAACTGGCCGCAGAGCGGCCCCCGAACGGCGAGTCAGCCGACATCGAAGCTGCCACCAAGCGTTGGCGTTCCCGCGATGTCGACGCGGCGGTCTCGCGTCATCCCCTTCGAAGCGAGCGCTTCTCGACGCTGAGCGACCTCGAGGTTCCGGATCTTCTGACGCCGGCCGACCTCGACCAGAACTACGAACGGGATCTCGGATTCCCCGGGCAGTTCCCGTACACGCGCGGCGTCCAGCCGACGATGTATCGTGGACGGCTTTGGACCATGCGCATGTTCGCAGGCTTCGGCACGCCGCGGCAGACCAACGAGCGGTTCCGATACCTTCTCGAGCAGGGGCAGACCGGGCTTTCCACGGCCTTCGATTTCCCAACACTGATGGGGTACGACAGCGACTCGCCCAGGTCGCTCGGTGAGGTTGGGATGGTCGGAGTCGCCGTCGACACGCTCCGAGACATGGAGATTCTGTTCGACGAGATCCCGCTCGAGAAGGTCACCACCTCCATGACCATCAACGGGCCTGCAGCGGTCTTGCTCGGGTTCTACATCGCGCTCGCCGACAAGCGGGGCATTCCGCGCGAGAAGATCGGCGGCACCGTTCAGAACGACTGCCTGAAGGAGTTCATCGCGCAGCACGCATGGGTGGTTCCCCCGCGACCCGCGATGCGCATCGTCACCGACTCGATCGAGTTCTGCGCGAAGGAAGTGCCGCGCTGGAACAGCGTGAGCATCAGCGGCTACCACATCCGGGAGGCAGGTGCGACGGCAGCGCAGGAGCTGGCGTTCACGATCGCGGATGGTCTCGAGTACGTGAAGTGGGCGGTGGAGCGCGGGCTGGACGTCGATTCCTTCGCGCCGCGGCTTTCTTTCTTCTTCGACGTGCACAACGACTTCTTCGAAGAGATCGCCAAGTTTCGGGCGGCGCGCCGAATATGGGCGCGGCTGATGAAGGATCGCTACGCGCCGAAGAATCCGCGTTCGATGATGCTTCGAACGCATGCACAGACAGCCGGGGTCTCGCTGACGGCCCAGCAACCGTACAACAACGTCGCTCGTGTTGCGCTTCAGGCACTCGCCGCGGTGCTCGGTGGCACCCAGTCGCTCCACACCAATAGCCTCGACGAGACGTACGCGCTTCCCACGGAGGAAGCGGTCACCATCGCTCTTCGAACCCAGCAGATCGTGGCCGAGGAGTCCGGCGTCGCCAACACGATCGATCCGCTTGCCGGGAGCTATTTCGTGGAGTGGATGACCGATCGACTCGAAGAGGAGGCGATGGACTACATCCGAAAAATTGATGACTTTGGCGGGATGGTCGAGGCGGTGGAGCGGGGCTACCCTCAGCGCGAGATTGCGGCTTCGGCATACCGGCTGCAGCAGCAGATTGAGAGCGGCGAGAAGACGGTCGTCGGGGTCAACAAGTACCAGCAAGACGAGCAACCGGACATCCCAATGCTTCGCATCGACGAGGCGATTCAGAAGGAACAGGTGGAGAGCCTCGCAAGGGTCAAGGCCGAACGCGACGACGCCGCGGTGAAGAAGGCGCTCGCGGCGATCGCGGACGATTGTCGCGCGGATCGGAACGTCATGCCCGGTATCATCGAGGCTGCGAAGGTGTACTGCACCGAGCAGGAGATCTGCGACGTGTTCCGGGAGGTCTTCGGCCAACACCAAGACCGCCCGGAGTTCTAATCGAGGGGACACGCACCCCCTCCAAAAACCGAAACATTCCGAGCAACTGCGCACCCAATCGCGAATTCTTTGAGCGTCTGCATGCGGTGGGGTCGAACGAGCCGGGGCGGGCCCCGCGAAACGGCCTTCATGGAGCGCGATCGACCCAAAATTCGCAGTTCGGTCTGCAAGTAGTGAAAAGAAATGGGGTTTTGGAGGGGCTTCGTGTCCCGGTCAGGGGGCGGTCATGCGGAGCCACATGGCGGCGAGCATGGCGGCGACCATGAGGGCGAGGCTGACCGTGCCGATGATGTCCTCCATTCGCTTTCGGCGAGCGCGGTCTTCGCTCCAGCGGGTCTCGCTCGGCTCGTCCAAAGCGACCTCCGAAGGCAGCGGGGCGGGCGGCGGGATCGGGCGCCGAAGCAAGGGCTCGGGGAGGCTAGGGGCAGGGTTGAGCACGTCGCTCCACTGCTTCTGCCGCGCCTCGGGCGTCCGCACAACGTGACTGATGTCCGGTCCCGAAACCGACTGCTCTCGTGCCACGCGCACGAGCTTGGTCGTGCTATCCCGGCGCTTCTTCCGAAAGTGACTTGGCCGCCGTCTTGGCGTTCCGGGAAGCTCCAAATCGTCGTCGGGGTGTGGCACGGTTTGTTCCTTCCACCGCCCCCACGCGGCTTCGGCTTGGAGTATACAGCGCAATCGTTCAGTGTCAGCGGGTAGCTCGACTTTTGGAGAGCGCCCTTACAATTGCTCCCATGGACTGGTCCGAAGCAGCAGAAGAGGTCGAAGGTGATTTGAACGGCCGTTTGGTCTTCACCTGCGAGCACGCCTCGAACGCCTTGCACGATCCATGGCGATGGCCGGAGTCGGATCGCTGGCTCGTCGACACGCACTGGGCGAGTGACATCGGTGCCGGGGCGTTCACGCGCCGGGTCGCCGCCCTCATGAATGCCCCGGCCGTCCTCTCCAAGTTCTCACGGCTCCTCATCGACCCAAATCGGCCGCTCGACTCCGACACGCTCTTTCGCCAGAACGCCGATGGGCACCAGGTGCATCTCAACCAGGAGCTGCTCGAAGCGGACCGGCAGCAGCGGATCGATCGCTTCTACCACCCCTATCATGCTGCCGTGAGCCAGATGGTGAAACGAAGCCGGGGAGATACGGTGTTCTCCATCCACAGCTTCACCGACAACTACGAAGGCCACGCGCGAATGCTCGAGATCGGCGTGCTCTTCGATGACGACGAGGAGCCCGCCTACCGGCTGATTCGCCACCTCGAAAGTGCGGGCTTCCACGTTCGCGCGAACGAGCCCTGGTCCGGGAAGGGTGGGCTCGCCTATTCGCCGGTCCGCCACGCCAAAGAGTTCGGCTGGACGGCACTGGAGATCGAGGCGCGGCAGGATCTCATCGTTCAGGACGCATTCGCCCAACGTTTGGCGGAGGCGCTCGCTAGTTTCTTCGCGTAAGCTCTCATCGATGCATCGCCTTCGCTCCGATCGCACCGGAATCTCCTATGTCACGAACGAAGCCGTGGATGCCCCGTTGGTGCTCTGCCTGCACGGTTTCCCCGACATTCCGAGAACCTGGGCGCCGCTGACCGAAGCTCTGCGAGATGCGGGCTATCGCGTCGTTTGTCCCTGGTTGCCGGGCTATGCGCCATCCTCGCTCGACGGCCCCTTCGATGCGATCTCGGTGATGCGCCGGATCCTCGACCTCATCGACGAGCTTTCTCCCTCCGAGCCCGTCCGAATCGTCGGCCACGATTGGGGCTCGGTCATCGCTCAGTGTGCAGTGGCCGAGCGACCCGATCGCTTTCGAAGTGCAACCCTGCTCGCGGTTCCTCACATGCTCGCGTTCGAGGAAAACATCCAGGAGCACCCTCGGCAGATCGCCAAAAGCGCCTACATGGCCCTTTTCCAGCTTCCGGCCGTCTCCGATCGGCTGGTCAGCGTTCGAGACTTCGCGTTCATCGAACGGCTCTGGCGGAGGTGGTCTCCGGGGTTCGACCCCGGGCAAGACTACTTCGACGAGCTCAAGCTCTGCCTCCGATCGAGCCTCCCTGCGCCGCTTCGCTACTACCGCTCGCTCCTGTCTCCAGCGGCAGTGAGCCAGATCCGCCAGACGCTCTTGGCCGGCCCCATCGTCGTGCCGACCTTGTACCTTCATGGCGAGCGCGACGGATGCATCGGTCCGGAGCTTTGCACCGGCCAAACTGCCCACTTCAGCGCCATGTTCGAGCAACTCATTCTCGCTGCTGCCGGTCACTTCGTCCATTTGGAGCAGCCGACCGAGGTCGCCTCAGCGATCGTTCGCTGGTTCGACGCACACTGAGCGACCGAGTCGGTCAGACACCGACCAGGGGAAGCTGGCGACGGGTCGTACCGTTGTCCTTCACCGGGATCGGATACCGACCGCTGAAACAGGCGCTACAGAAGCCCTCTTCACCGCCGACCGCGCGCTTCAGGCCGTCGAGAGAGAGGTAGCCGAGCGAGTCTGCCGTGACGTAATCGTTGACCTGCTCGACGCTGTTGTGCGCGGCGATCAGCTCTTCCCGTGTCGGCGTGTCGATGCCGTAGAAGCAGGGCCAGCTCGTTGGCGGCGAGCTGATGCGAAGGTGCACTTCTTTCGCACCAGCATCGCGAATCATCTTCACGATCTTTCGGCTGGTCGTTCCACGGACGATCGAATCGTCGATGACGATGACCCGCTTTCCTTCGAGCAGACTTTGAACCGGGTGGAGCTTGAGTCGCACGCCGAAGTGCCGAATCGATTGTGCCGGCTCGATGAACGTGCGACCGACGTAGTGGCTTCGAATCAGCCCGAGCTCGGATGGAAGGCCAG
>CBDUCC010000218.1:0-6753 GCA_965365555.1 uncultured Myxococcales bacterium
CATCCCAGCGCGGGCTCTCGTTCTCAACGTGGGTGATCCAGCCCTCGTCGAATGACCATGCTCCGTCGGCGTGTTTCCTGATCGATGTGCCAACGTCGCCGATCAGTACGTGTGGATGTCTGACGCTGTACTCGGCGATGGCCTTCTCGCTCTTGGTCGAGTTCCTCAATCTGCGGTCGAAGAAGAAAAAGACCCTCCCGCCCGTTGAACTTCGTGAGCCCCACATTGTCGAGGGCGCCACGGCCGGCCTTCCGCTCCCGGCTGAGATCGCGCGCGCCCTGCGCGCGCGGATCCTCGGCCACGTCTTCGCCAAGTCGTCGGGCGCTCTCGATCGCGTCCTTCGCGCCGAGGTCGAGATAGGTGTCCGAAGCGGCCGAGAGCATTCGGTCGCCATCGTAGGAGGCGACCATTGCTTCGAGCTTGAGCCGCCCCTCTGTCGCGCTGGCATGGCCGGCAATCGAGGAGTGGCAGTTGCCCTCGAGTTTCTGAAGCATGGCGCGCTCCGCGCTGATCTGAACCCGCGCCGTCCGGTCTTCGATCGTGCCGAGCTTGCTGCGGAGTGCTTCATCGGCGATCGCGCCCTCGATCGCGAGGGCACCTTGGCCGACCGCGGGAAGGCAGATGTCGGGCGCGAGTACCGAGTGAGGCGTGTTCGCCAGGACTCCGGTTCGGGCCAGACCGGCGGCAGCGAGCACGATCGCGTCGCACTGGCCCTCGTGGAGTTTTCGGATACGGGTCTCGATGTTGCCGCGGAGGGGAACGAAGACGAGATCCGGACGCTGCCTCTGGAGCTGAACGACGCGACGCCGAGAAGTCGTTCCCACTTTCGCACCGCGTGGAAGTGACGCGAGGTCGGCTCCGTCGACCGTGACGAGAACGTCCCGAGGGTCCTCCCGGACGGGCACGCTCAGAATCTCCATTCCCTCGGCCAACGGGACGTCCCCGGGCACGTCTTTGAGCGAGTGCACGGCGAAGTCGGCCTCACCGCGAACGACGACCGCCTCGACTTCGCTGACGAACAAGCCTTTGCCGCCGACCTGCGCCAGTGGCCGGTCCTGGATCCGGTCGCCTTGGGTTCGAACGTGGACCTCTTCGATCTCCAGCCCGGCAAATCGAGCCTTCAGCTCTGCGCCGACCCATCGGGTTTGAACCAAAGCGAGGTTACTGCCTCGCGTTGCTATCCGTAGCTTCACTTGCTTTCGCCCGTCTGTCCGTGCACCGCCGGCGTCAATGTGCCGACCTGCGGCTCCGCCGCCGGCTCGGGTCGCGTTTCATCGGCACGGGGCTCCTCCTCCGCCAGCGCAAAGAGCCGTCGGACCGCGTCGATCAGGAGCGCTCCGTCCGGCTCCCCGGCCCCGGCTTTGAGCTCGGTCATCGGTTGGTGCAGGAGCTTGTTTACCATCGACCTGGACATCGCTTCGAGAACCTTTCGATCGGAATCGCTGAGGCCCTGCAGCCGCGGCAGTGCGCGTCGAAGCTCTTCTTCGGCGACCCGTCCGAAGCTCTCACGCAGTGCGACGATTGTCGGCGCAAGCTCGAGTGATCGCCGCCAGCTGAGGAAGGCCTCGACTTCTTCTTCGATGATCCTCTCCGCATGCGCGGCCTCACGGGCCCTCACCGCCAGATTCTCCTCGGCTACCTGTTGCAGATCGTCGACGTCGTACACGAACACGTTGTCCATGCTCCCGACCCGCGGATCGACGTCACGAGGCACGGCGATGTCGATGATGAAGAGCGGTCTGTGACGGCGGGTCCGGACGACGCCCTTCATCAACGAAGGCGTCAGAATGAATTTGGGGCTCGCGGTGGAAGCGATGACGACATCCGCCTCGGCAAGCTCCGTCGTCAGTCGCTCATACGCAACGGCTCGCCCGCCGCATGCTTCCGCTAGCGTCTGCGCGCGCTCCTCGCTTCGATTGATGACGTGCAACTGGGTCCCGGTCTGACGAAGACTGCGGGCTGCCGCCTCGCCCATCTCGCCAGCCCCCAACAGGAGGGTTCGGCGGCCTTCGAGGTCTCCGAAGATCTTCTTCGCGAGCTCGCAAGCGATCGAGCTGACGCTCACCGTACCCTCTGCGATTCCGGTTTCGTTTCGGACGCGCTTGGCCGCGGCGAAGGCTTGGGTGAAGCAACGCCCGAGGAGCGTGCCTACCGTCCCCGCCTCATTGGCCGCGTCGAACGCTTCCTTCACCTGACCGAGGATCTGTGGCTCTCCGACGACGAGGGAATCGAGGCTCGACGCAACTCGAAAAATGTGGCGAACCACGTCGATGCCTCGCTCTTGGTAAAGCACCTCATCGACCGAGATACCGTCGAGCCGCTTCGAAAGCGTCAGTTTTGCGCCGGTCGCCGCGTCGAGCGGGTTTGGACTCGTCGCGTAGAGCTCGACGCGATTGCAGGTCGAAATGAGCAACGCCTCTTCCAGGCCAGCTGCCGTAGCGATGTCGCGAAGCTCTCCCTCGAGATCCTTCGGAGCCACCGCCAAGCGCTCGCGTACCTCGACCGGCGCGGTCCGGTGCGAGAGGCCTACGACGACGAAGTCGCGCATCAGGCGCCTCCTCCTGCACCGCGGACGGCGTACCCAACCAACACCAAGAGCGTGAAGAGGAATCCAAGCATCGTGCCGACCGCGGCTTTGCGGCCCTGCCAGCCGGCCGCCACCCGCAAGGTGATCACGGCGGCGAAGATCGCCCAGGCGACGAGTCCGAGGGCCTGGCTCACGTAGAACTGCGAGCCCCCGGAGCGAACCAACCAGAAGGTGCCTGTGACCATTCCGAAAGTGAGAAGCGGAAACCCGGTCAGTACCGAGCGGAGGCCGATCGTATCGAGGACGCCGAGAGACGGAAGTCGCTGAAACGCGCCGGTGAGCTGACGTCTTCGAAGAAGCCCCTCCTGCACCATGTAGGCGACGCCTGCAACGAACGCGAGCGCGAAGGCAACCAGGCCAAGGATGTTCGCCACGATGTGCAATGAAAGCATGGCCGACTCGACCCTCGGGGAAACGGGCGCGTAGCTGCTGCCGAGCCCCGCGGCGAGGAACAGCATGAGTGAGAGCGGTGCGACGAACGCGCCGAGAATCGTGACGTCGAATCGGTAGGAGGCGAGAAGGAACGCGATCCCGATGCCGAACGAGGAGACGCTCAGGATCTGTGAGATGTCGGCGATGGGGAGATCCCCCGGCGATGGCGATTCCAGCAAGAGGAACGCGAGGTGCGCCCCCAGCGCCGCCACGAACACCGTGCCTGGCGCACCGGGCGCCTTGTCGGAGCCGCGCGTGAGCCGGAACAAGTAGAGAACGCAGGCAATCGCGTACAGGGCCGCGGTAGCAATGAAGAGGCCGGCTTTCATCGTCTCGTCGAGGCCTCCGCGAGAGTAGGGCAGGCCACGAAAAAGCCTACCACGCGGGGGTTTTGGGCGGTAGTCAGGGCTCCTGGCGCGTTGACAAGGCTGCCGACCATCCTTACCTAAAGCACTTAGGCAACCTCATAGGAGCAAAGATGGCTGGTCCAAACGTACACGCGGTAAACGATCTGAACTTTGATGCGGAGGTCCTCGAGTCCGACGGCCCCGTGCTCGTCGACTTTTCGGCGGTCTGGTGTGGCCCGTGTAAGCAGATCGCCCCGCTCATCGATCAGCTCGCGGACGAATATGTCGGCAAGGTCAAGGTGACCCACCTCGACATCGATGAGAGCCCTGGGACCGCATCGAAGTACGGCATTCGCGGCGTCCCGACGCTCATGGTGTTCAAGGGCGGCGAGCTCGTGGCGCAGCACATCGGTGCCGCGCCGAAGACGACGATCGCCCAGCTCATGGACCGGGCGCTCTAGACCCCGGTACTGCCGAACCCGCCGCTGCCGCGCTCGGTGCCGCCGAGTGCGGCTTCGTCGTTAACCGGTTCGATCTCGACCTGCACCACCGGGGAGACGACGAGCTGTGCGATTCGGTCTCCATGGCCGATCGTGAAGGACTCGAAACCGTGGTTCACGAGGAGGACCTGCAGCTCGCCCCGGTAATCCTGGTCGATCGTGCCCGGAGCGTTGAGAACCGTGACGCCATGCCGGGCGGCGAGCCCGGAGCGTGGTCGAACCTGCGCTTCGTGTCCGCTCGGCAGGGCGATCCGCAAACCCGTGGGCACCTTGGCGGTGCCCCCGGGCTCGAGGGTGATCGACGTCGTCAAGCAGGCGGCGAGGTCCATTCCCGCCGCGCCGCCCGTCTCGTAGCGCGGAAGGATCGCGTCGGCGCGCATCGTGTAGACGCGCAGCTTCGCCATCAGTCCTTCTGTTCCTGTTCTTGGGCGCGTGGGCGGTCTCGATCGCGATCCCGGTCTCGATCGCGATCGCGATCCCGGTCTCGATCGCGATCCCGGTCTCGATCGCGGCTGCGATCCCGACCGCGATCTCGGTCGCCGTCTCGTCCGCCGGCGCGGGAGCCACCCCGCCCGCCGCGGTCCCGATCCCGGCCGCCTCGGCCGCCGCGATCTCGGTCCCGACCTCCGCGTCCCCGGCCGCCGTCGCGACCGCCTCGGCCGCCGCCCTCACGGCGTTCCCGCTTCTCGGGCTCCACGTAGCCTTCCGGCTTCTCGAGGAGCTGCTTACGTGAGAGCCGAATACGGCCCTCACGGTCGATGTCACTGATCACCACTTCGACCTCGTCGCCGAGGTCCATCACGTCGGGGACCTTCTCGACGAAGGCCCAGTCCATGTCGGTGATGTGCAGTAGCCCGTCTTTGCCCGGTGCGATCTCGAGGAACGCCCCGTAGTTTTCGACGCGGCGGACGATGCCCTTGTACTTCGTTCCGATCTCGGGCTCGAGGGTCAGGCTCTCGATGATCTCGATTGCCTTCTTGAGCGCCTCGCCGTCCGGGGACGCAATGCTCACGGTACCGTCGTCGGTGATGTCGATCTTGGCGCCGGTCTGGTCCGTGATCGCCTTGATCATCTTCCCGCCAGGTCCGATCACGACACGAATCTGATCGGGCTTGACCTTGAGGGTCTGGATACGGGGTGCGTACTTGCTCAGCTCCGGTCGAGGCGATGCCATCACCTCATTCATCTTGCCAAGGATGTGGAGTCGACCGTCGCGCGCCTGGTCGAGCGCCTCTTTCATGATCGACTGAGCGAGGCCGGCGATCTTGATGTCCATCTGAATCGCTGTGATGCCCTTGTCGGTGCCACAGACCTTGAAGTCCATGTCGCCGAGGTGATCCTCATCACCGAGTATGTCCGTCAGGACGGCGTACTTCTCGCCCTCCATGATGAGCCCCATCGCGACGCCTGCGACCGGCGCTTTGATCGGGACGCCCGCGTCCATCATCGCGAGACTCCCGCCGCAAACGGTCGCCATGGACGATGAGCCGTTCGATTCCGTGATCTCCGACACGATGCGCATCGTGTACGGGAACGTCTCGTGGTCGGGCAGCACCTTGGTCAGTGCGCGCTCGGCCAGGTTGCCGTGGCCTACCTCGCGTCGGCCTGGGCCACGGAGGAACTTCGTCTCGCCTACGGAGTAGGGGGGGAAGTTGTAGTGGAGGATAAACGGCTTGTAGTACTCCTCCGTCAGACCGTCGATCTTCTGTTCGTCCTGCCGAGTTCCGAGGGTCGTGGTAACGATGCCCTGCGTCTCGCCGCGCGTGAAGAGTGACGAGCCGTGAACGCGCGGAAGCAGACTCACTTCGATGGCGATCGGACGAACGGTCGCGTAGTCGCGGCCGTCAACGCGACGCTTGTCGTCGAGTACCTGTGCACGCATCGTGTTGTAGCGAAGGTCCTCGTAGGCCGCCTTGATGTCGCCTTCTTGGTCGGGAAACTCGGAGGCGAGGTCGGCGACGACCTCCTTTTTGATCTCGCTGAAGCGATCATAGCGAGGGTGCTTCTCGGCGATGTTGCAGGCCTCGATGACCTTCGCCAGGCCGACCTCTTTCACGCGCGCATCGATCTTCGCGTCGCGCATCGGGGGCTCGAAGGCCCACTTCTCTTTGCCAACGGCCTCACGGATCTTCTCGATCAGCTCGAGCACGCCCTGAACCGCCTCATGACCGAATTGAATCGCATCGATCATGTCGGCTTCGGACATCTCTTCAGCCTCGCCCTCGACCATCACGATCGCGTCTTTGGATGCCGCGATCAGAAGCTCGCAGTCGCTGTTCTTCTGCTCCTCGAACGTCGGGTTCGCAATGAGCTTGCCGTCGACGCGCGCGACCCGGACACCGGCGATTGGGCCGGCCCAGGGGATCGGGCTGATGTGAATGGCAGCGGATGCGCCGATCATCGCCAGAACGTCCGACGGATTGATCGCGTCTGCACTCATCACGGTGGCGATGACCTGCGTCTCCGCCATGTACCCCTCGGGGAAGAGCGGGCGGCAGGGCCGGTCGATGAGGCGCGAGGTGAGCACTTCGTTGTCCCGAAGCTTTCCCTCTCGCTTGAAGAAGCCCCCGGGGATCTTGCCCGCCGCGTAGGTCTTCTCGACGTAGTCGACGGTGAGTGGGAAGAAGGGTTGGCCCGGCCGAGCCTCCTTCGCGCCACAGACCGTGACGAGCACCATGGTCTCGCCGCAGCTCACGAATACCGAGCCGGCCGCCTGTTTGGCGATCCGACCCGTCTCGATGGTGATCTCTTTGTCACCAACCTTAACGGATTCTCTAATGATCATCGCTCTCTATTGCTTTCCGCGCGGCGCGACCGCGCATGCGGTATGCGTTCGCGTCGAGAGCGGTCTCGGTCCCCGATTCCAGGATTTGAGCCCCAACTCAAA
>CBDUCC010000219.1:0-6711 GCA_965365555.1 uncultured Myxococcales bacterium
CCCGCCAAAGGAATCTTCGTGTACTGCCGCAGGGCGGGGATGGCCTCGAGGGTGAGGTCTTCGACTTGGACCTCGATCTCTGTGCTGTCCTCTCCCAGCGTAGCCTCTCCCTCGATCGCACCGCCGGCCAGCTCTGCATCGAAGTCGTACGACTTCGTATCGGAAATCAACGAGAACAGGTTCGTTCCCACGGTAAGCTCGTCGAAGATCACATCGAGCGGCGGGGAGTCGCCCTGTTGGGGCAAGATTATGCGCAGGTTTTCGAACTCGAGACCGGCGAGCCCCGAATGCGTCAGGTCGACGATCTCGACCTCGTATCCGCGCGCGGCGGCCTCCGCAACGAGGCGCTCGGCGAGACGTTCGTAGGGGAAGGTCTTGTAGGCAAAGAATACGAAGCAGAGCAGGAAGAAAGCCGGGTAGCCGGTCGACTTGAGGATCTTCTTGAAGGGGATGTCAGGCACTGAGGTCTCCTACTTGGGTGAGGCTTCCCGATCGTAGGCGTTAATGGCGAGCTTCACACTGTAGCCGCTTCGCATTCGTCCACCGGTCATCTGGATCCGTTCGATGGACACCGGATACGAGCTGTTCTCGATGTCCGCCAGCATTTCGATCAACGGACGAATCTCGACGACGGGCAGGGATACGCGGACCGATCGCTGGCTGTAGTCGCCCAGATCGAGCTTCGGCTGATCGGTGATTCCGAGGCCCGTGACGCCGTACTGCTGTGCGCGCTCCTCGAGAAATCCGCCGAGTGAAGGCGCCTTGCGATTGTAGAGGGTCTCGACGGCTTTGCGGTCGGCCTTCTGCTGCCTCAGCCGCGGCTCCGATCGCTGGATGTCCTGCAGGACCCGCGTGATCTCTTCGTTCTCGGTCTCCACCTCGGCGATCGTCGAAATCCCGATGTACATCGGGATGACGAGCACCAGTATGGCGAATACCAGAGCCATGGCGCCGAGTAGCCGTCGTTCACGGCTGCTGAGGGACTCCGCCCAGCTGCGGAGGTTGTCGAATGCGTCTCCGAAAGCCATCTCAGTCTTCCTCGCTCTCTGTGTTGCGCGGCGCCTCGCACTCCACTCTCACCGCGACCTTGTAGTCCTTGCGGTCGCCGGCTGCCGTCGAGATCGAGCCCTTCTCGACGTCCGAGAAGCATCGATGCTCCTGAAGCTCCTCGACGAGACGGTCTCGCTCCGCGATGGTCCCCACCGTTCCTTGTATCTCGAATCGCCCTCGATCTCCGTCGTCATCGATTTCGATCAGAAGACGGCGGGTATCGTGTTGGATGTCGGTCGGGATGCTCTCCGAGATCGCCTCGAGCACATCGTAGGCGTCGAAACGGGGCAGCGGGTCGTCGATTCGCGGCCCTGCGGTGAGGAGCTCCCTCGCGTGGAAGGCGCTACTCGCTTCCTCACCAAGAAGGTCCTTGCTCACCTCTGCGAGGTTGGCCCTGAGGCGCGCATGCTCGGCGCGCGCAACGCGGTAACGCGCGCCAAGGGATACAAGGAACGAAAGGAGCACCGCCGCTACGCAGACTGCGATCAACCGTAGGTGCTTCCGGATCTCGCCCGCAGCTGCTTTTGAAGCGAACTCACCCTGGCGAAGGTCGAGTTGTCGCTTTCGCGAAATTGCGCGTCCGGCGAGCGCCGCGGCCTTGGCGAATCGAGGTGCAGTATCGTCGTCGGCCCCTGGGGCCGACGGGACGGGGACGGTGCCGCATTCCATCCCAAGCTGTTCCGTCAACCAAAGCCGTGCGCTTTCCATGGGCGCTGTCTCGCCGGCAAGGAGTATCAGCGACGGGTCTTCGGAGCGCTGTGCGCGATAGCTTGCGAGTGTGCTCCGAAGCGCGGATCCCAGTTGGGTACGCCGGCCCGATTCGACCAAGTCCATTCCGCCCGAGAGAGTTCGGGCGAATGTGCATTGACCGTCGGTCAACACGGCGAAATCCGTGCTCGTCGCACCAACGTCGATCACCAGGACGGTGCGATCCCTGAGCGCCTCTCCAAGTAGAGGGCCAAGGCCGGCAAATGATGCCGCGCCCACGGCCAGCTCGCGCGGATCGACTCCGGCAGCGTGCAAAAACCGAAGTCGCTCGGCCACGTTCTTGCGCGGAGTCGCAACAGTCATGACTTGCAGGTTCAAATCGTCGCGGCCGACGATCTGATAGTCGACGATGGCATCGGAGACTTCGAACGGAAGTAAGGACTCCAGCTCCCCGGGTAGGACTTCCGCGATCTTCTTCTCAACGCCCAGCGGCAGGTCGATCAGTCGCAGGGAAGCAACCTTTCCGTCGAGCGCCGCGATCAGACGATCGGGTGGCCGCGAGCCTTGAGCGAGAACCTCGGCAACTGCGGCACGAAGCGGACCGGTGGTCGACTGCTCCTCCGACGCGGGCGGAATGGCAACCTCTGCGTAGTACTCCATCTCCGACCCGCGAAGTGCGGTCTTGAGGAACGCTCCGCGAACGAACCTCGGTGTGATTTCTAGTCCCAGTACCAACGACATCTCAATTCACCCGGTAGTAGTGGAAGACGCCCAGTCCCGGCATTCGTCCCGTGTTTGGCGGCGGGGGCACCCACCGTTCATGAAAATTGACGACCGATTCGATCTCGACCTCGTAACGCCCAACTAGCCCCGTCGCTTGAATCGTGAAGATCTTGGCGGCGGTTGCGAGCGAACGCTCGAGCGGCTCCTTTTGATCCTCGGGGATCACGATCGGTGTGAACAACAGCTCGCTGCCCTCTCCCAAAAAGCCGACCAACATGCCCCAGAGGTCTTTCTCTGCTCCCTTGCCTTCCACGAAGTTGACGAAGTCGGTCGGCCGACTGAACAGGGGGATCGGAATGAGCTGACGAATCGTCCCGAGAATCTGTGTGAATTTCAACGACTCGAGTGGGTCGACGCACAGCGTCGATTCCGGCGCATGCGCGCAGACTCGCCCAAGGAGCACCTGTGGACTCGCCTCGTTGATGTTGACGAGACCGGACGCGTAGATCGTCAGGATGCGTGACTGCGGGTCGTTCGGGATAGGCTCGACGAAGGTCGCCCAGAAATCATCGTCGAAACCACGGATGAGTCGAAGCTCTTGGATCGAATCGAGTGGGGCGTTCTTGTTCCGATATCCGTCGTCCTGGAGCTGGTAGATCGAATCGTCCTCCGTACCGGTGCCACCGGTCCGGGTCTGCCCCCCTCCGGGGTCGAAGTCGGTGCGTTGGATGTCGCGGTCCCACCAGTCGACGACGGCTGAGACCACGTCGATGCGGGTCGTGAGGGTTCCGTTTTCATCTTCGCGCGTGAAGAGGGCGTCGTAGGGGCTCTCGGGCAGGTAGCCCCCGGTGAGCGAAAAGAGTTGTGTGGCGACGCTATTGCGGGCCCGCTCGCCATCGAGGAACAGAGGATCGTTGACGTTGATCTTTCCGTTCTCGCTGACCGCGACCACATGACACTCGCCGGGCAGGTCTTCGAAGCCGGTAGTGTCGCCGAAATCGACCCCCAGCTGGACGAGGGTTCCACGCTGGTCCTCCGGAGTGCAGAACGGCGAGATGAGGTCGTCGATGAAGTTCCACACGGGAAGCTGCGGCGCTGGACGCCCGGTAGCCGCCCGGTAGAGCGGGTCGACGAACCTGCGAACCTCGGGCTCCTTACCGATCAGCAGGCGCGTGAGATTTAGCGCGCTCTTCGCCATGTACTCGGCTTGAAGAGCGTCTCGCTGCGATGATGACACTGCGAACGCGGTTCCGGTCGTTTGGTGCATGTCGGCGAGCATGACCCCGAGGATCGCCACGGTCGTAATCGCAAGGATGAGGGCGACACCCTCTTGACGCCTCTTCGTTTGCGGCCTTTTGGAGGAGCCGGTCATGGGTTGTAGTTCGCGTGGTTGAGAGCGAAACTGATGGGGATTGCTACTTGCGTGCCGAATGCCTCGACCTTGCCCTTGCGACGTGGGTCTAGAACTTCGAGACGAATCCGGACATGGCTCGGCAACCGGTTGGGCTGCGCCAGCGCATCGATGGTGTCCCAGGTCTGAACCCAATCGCTCAGCAACGGATCGAAGTACTCGAGATTGAAGCCCTCGACGTTCTCGACCAAGATCTGGGACTTCCCACCAGTGCGGGGATCTTCGTCGATGCGGTTCTGCTCCCGTCGCGCCAGCACCTTCATGTCCGGCTCGTCAGGGTGTTGAGTCACGAAGTAGCTAATCTCGTTCTGATCGGACTCCTTCGCGTTCCGGTAGAGCCGACGATGGGAGAACGAAGTGAAGTCGATGCGATCCTCGTCCCCATTATCTTTCCCGATGAACGCCGTATTCATGTATCGCAGCTCGAGTGAGGGGTTCACGTGCGTCGATACGAAGGCCATCGTGAGCTCCCTCGTCATGCGTCCGAGGGCCATGTGCACTACTCTCGAATGGTCGACGTCCTCTTCGACCCGGGCCTTGTTTAGTGCGGTTTGAGAGAAGCCTCCGTAGATCATCGTCGCGACGAGAGCGAGAATCGTGATGGCGAGGATGATCTCGAGGAGCGTGAATCCGCGTCTCATCACTGCGGCTCCTCGCTCTGAGCATTCGGGTCTTCGGAGGCGATTTGTTCGGAAACCAGATACTGGATGACGTCGAAGCCCCGTTCCTTTTCGCCTTCTTTCCAGCGAACACTCACCGTGGCGCGACGCACCTGCTCCTCCAAGAACGGTTTGAGAATGGGGAAGCCGATCTGCAGGGCGAGCATCGCGAGATTGCCGGCTTCCCCTGCGATCACCTCCTCCGGGGTTCCCGCCTGCGCGTTCAGGTCCTCGTAGGTTTCGTTCAACTGCTCACGCGATCGGTTCCGAGAGTCGCCGTCCTCGTCGTCCTCACTCTCATCGTCCGTTCCGAACTCTGGGAGGATGATTCGCTCGATGATCCACTCGCACTCGAAGCCCTCCACGGGAGCGTGCTCGCAGCAGTCGTCGGTGTCTTTCTTCTCGAGGACGGGGAGACCCTCGATCGCTACGACCTGCTCGATCTCGCCCATCTTGCATCGAGCCAGCGTTGCCGCGACGTTCTGACGTCGAGCACGCTGACCGACGTTTGCCGCGCCGACCTCGCTCGAGAAGATCGCCGTCAGCGACAGTCCCAAGATGGCGATCGCAACCATGACCTCGAGAAGTGTGAAACCACGAGTGGTCATAGCGGGTCCCTCACTTCGCCTTCGTCGTCGAGCTCGTCGATTGGCTCGTACGCGAAGTTGTGAATCTTGACGTTGCCCGTAAGTGGATGGATTTCGACGCTGTAGACTGTCTCGCTCGAGTCGCTGAGTTGGATCACCGCCTGCTCCGTCAAGCCACCAGGAAAGAAGTACACGGCACCTTGACCGTCGCTTCGCTTTTCACGCTCGTGCGGCGTGATCAGCGCATGGATGGAGATGCCGTCGCCGACTGGCTGAGCCGTGTACCGCTTCAGGACTTTGCCCGTCGCGTTGGCAATCGGTTGGAAGGGGGATCGCGGTTCCGGCGGGTTCAGCGGCGTCTCGATTCGCGATCTCGCGAGATCCCAGGGGTCGACTGCGCCCCCTTCCTCTGACTCGAGCTGCTCGTCTGTGGCCAGAGTGACCGGTGTTTCGGTTTCCTCCACGGCCATGGTGTTCTTGTCCAAATCGAACTGAAGCCGGGTCGTCGTTCCCTGCGTGATCGCACGGCTGTAGGCGAATTGCGCCGCACTCATCACCTTGAAGGAGGAGGAGCGGAGACGCGTCCGTGTGATTGCGCCCAATCCGAACGTCGCGCCGGTGACGACGATAGCCATGATCGTCACCACGAGAATCACCTCGATGAGCGTGAATCCGGTCTCGTTTTTGGATTGGGCGCTTCGGAACATGATGGTCTAGATGTCGTCCTCGGTGCTGAACTCGCCGTCGGGACCGGCCGAAACGACCGCGATGTCCCCGTCTTCGCAGCTGATCTGGAACTCGGTGTCCCAGGCGTCAGTCGTACGCCGGCTTCCATCGAGATACCGGTCGTTGACGAGGTCCTCCACTGTCGGACACCCTCTGGGATTGTCCGCCACGTAGAGCATCACCGCGGAGCGGAGCGATTGCGCGTCGGCCTTGGTGCTCTTGATTCGCGCCTCCTCGAGTCTCGGGAGAAGGGCGACCGCGACGCCTCCTGCGATCATCGCGAAGATCGTGATGACGATCATGATCTCGATCAGCGTCATACCCTCTAGGCGCGAGTCTTTGGCGAGCCGCCGTCGTAGGTCTGTGTTGATGGTCTTGGGCATCGAGTCTCCAGTTTGCTTCATTGAATGTTGTCGTCCTCTAGGAGCGAGCCGCTTGGGCCCGCAGAAATAACGTCTGCTTCGTCTTGGAAGTATCCCGGGCACTCGATGTGAAGGGGCCGGTTCCAGCCGTCCACGGGTAGCGAGTCCAGGTAGTGCTTCTGCGAGAGCGGCGGATGCAGCAGCTCGACGGTGGAGGAGGGGCACCGACCGACATCGGTTCTGAAGCGCTCGATGGCATGCTTCACTTGCTCTATGGCGACTCGGGTGTTTCGAGCTCGAAGTCGTTCCTGCGCGTAGCGTGCAAAGCCGACCGATAGCAACACCACGGCGGCGATCGCCAGCAGCGCCTGCCAGCGAGTCCGTTCGATGGTGCCGCGGAAGCGACCTCCTCGTCGTTCCCATGGGAGCGCCACCCGCTCGCGTTGATGCCTTCGTGCCACGTTCACCCCTCATTGGATCATCTG
>CBDUCC010000220.1:0-6705 GCA_965365555.1 uncultured Myxococcales bacterium
CATGCGCGGGTCTTCGAGCAGAGCGCGACTCATGGCATAGATCACATGCTCGCCAGCAATCATCAGGGCCACGGCGGCCGGCTTGTCGACGCGCGCGACGTAGTCGTCGAACATCTGGTCGAGCTCCGCGTTTACGCCTTCGATGTCGCAGCCGAGCTCGGCGAGGCGTGTGTTGAGCCGCCGATGCTCGCGCGTGTGCAGCGCCTCTTGCGCGACGAGCGCTTTGAGGTCTGTGAGCAGACGTTCGTCGCGAATGTCGTCACGTACGTCTCTGGCGACCGCCATCAAGATGCGCTCGGTGGACGGCGCCATCACGGACAGCGCGTTCCAAAAGTGGCTCAGGTAGGGGTTTTCCCGGTGGTGTACGGCGGGGCTGTCGCTGAAGTCGAACCGGATGTTTCGTCGGATTTCGATGTCGACGGGTGTCGTCGAGGCGTTGGCTATCATGGTCTTCATCCCTTTTCTGCAGGAAGCGGAAGGTGTGTGCTCAAGCCGAGGGCGGCGCAGGCAACGTGGGTTTCGATGAGACGGGCAATCGCTCGGAGGCGCCCGCGAAGGCGTTTGCGGTCCGACTCGAGGTGAAACGCGAGGGCGGCGGCTTGCACCAAGCCAAGGACTTGATCGGCGAGCACATCGACCTCGGCGACTTCGCCGGCGGCCGCGCCGATGCTCCGGGCGATGAGCTGCCGCGCTTGCTCGTAGACGCGTCGCAGCGAGGTTTCGATCTCGGCAGAATGCTCGGCCCCGTCGAGCTGCACCGAGAGGAGCAACTTGATGGGGCGAGTCGGATCCTCGATCATCAACTGCCAGCCATCCACGGCCACGCGGAGCCGCTCTGCGATGTCGCCCCCCGCGGATTGGTTGGCCTCGAGCTGATCCAACCACGCTTCGGTGACCGTCTCGACGACGGCACCGAGAAGCCCTTCCTTGCTGCCGAAGTGATAGTAGATGGCGGGCGGCTTCACCCTCGCTCGCTGGCAGACCTCATTGATCGTCATCCCCGAAGGTCCCGCCTCGGCCGCCAGATCGAGCCCCGCCTGGAGAATGCGGGCTCGGCCGCTCGGGACTTGGACGGCACGTTTGCTGGCTTGGAAAGACATATAGCTATCCCTATATACATGCATTCTGCACCGAAGCAAGCCTCGATATCGACCGCAAAAAACACAATAAAATCAAGACTCCGCGCAGCGACGAAGAGAAGCACCCGCAGTGCACGCCCCTCGACCCCAGGCTCGGAGGACGACGTCCCTCTCCTCGGCAGCGCGTCCCTCGCCGCCCTCACCGACAGCACGTAGTCACTACAAACGCCGTGTCAGCTGCGCGCCCTCCGCGACACAACACGGACTACCGCGCCATTTGGCGCTCATCGTCCTCCCGGTGGCATATGAGAGTCGCTCCAGCGTCGGAGCCGGATCCAGAGGAACCAAGTCTCCGAAAGCCAAGCCCGGCCTGATCGTCGTCCGACTTGCCATCCTCTGTCGAGCGTTGGTGCTACACGGCGGGGCCCATGATGGGGCGAGCTTCGATTCCCGCGGCCTCCACCAAGAAGCACTGGTCGCAACTCTGCGCGTCACCCCACCTCAGCGAGGTCGCGTTCGGCGTACCAGAGTTCCCAATCCATTTGCAGACCAAGCCAGAACTGAGGTGAGTTCTTGAACACCCGCGAAAGTGGTCCGGCGTTCGATTTTGCCAGTGGGCAAAGCGGTTTCCCGAACATGCTGTTCGCTGTCTTTTGATTCCCGTAACTTGGGAGCCGGTTTCCTGTGATTGCCCGAAGTTGCTTCAAAGATGTGGGATTGTAAGACATCGCAGATGTGTCCAGTCCCCGCTTGCCGCGCCCAACGCCTGGAAGACGTCCGTATGGTCCCGCTCAGCGCACGACCGGCACCAGGAGGTGCGAGTCGTACTGCGCGCCGGTGTGGATTGAGTGGGTGCCCAGGTTGACGTCGTCCGAGTGGTTGTGGGCGAGCGATGGATGCTCGAAGAGGTCCTGCCCCTGCACGACGACCCGGAGCGACTCTCCTGCGCGAAAGAGCGTGCTGCTCGGCAGAATCTCGATCTCCACGGGAACGATCTCGCCCGGGGTGAGCGGCTGGGGGTTGCTATGGGACAGCCACGGCTGCCACGCCGTCGAGCGCTCTGGGTCGAGCGCTCGCTCCGACACGCGTAGCCAACCAAGAGCCGCCGGAGTCTCCGCGAAACCAGCCTTCCCGTGGAAGTGGACGACCGCGCCTTGCGCGTTGAGCTTCTCGATGCCGACGAAGAGGTCCATGTCGGTCCCCTCGGTCGTGGAGACCCATAGCTTCAGCTTCATGTTCCCGGTCAGCTCCGTGTCCTCGTCGAAGGTGAGGGTAAAGGTCGCGGCTTCCGAGAGCGGAGCGTATTCCGCCACGGCCGTCTCCGCAGGCAAGTCCTCGGCAAGCGCGCCGGACGCGCCGTCCAGATAGAGCTCCCGGTACTCCGTCCGCGCGATCGGCCATTCGTCTTCATACCGGACCTGATAGTCGTCGAGGGTCTCGCGAACCTCCAGGCGGATCGACCGAACCTCGTCCATCCCGTTGTCCTCCCCCTTGAGGAAGTGATCGAAGAACTGTTTTTGCGCCGCGATCGCCTCGTCGCTGTAAAAGACATCCCACTTCGCCCGCCCGTGGTTGTAGATCCACTTTTGTTCAGACTGGATCTGCTTGTAGGCCTCGAACGAGCCGCGGGTGTGCAGCCCGTGGTCCGACCAGGTGGCGGCGATCAGCGCGGGGACGGTGACCTGGTCCAGCGCAATGCCGACGGTCGGTAGGAAGGGTAGAAGCGACGGCATATCTGGGTGGAGGGTTAGAAGAAGCTCGGCGGGAAGCGGGGGCGTATTCGCTAGGCCGTTCACCCGATTGATCCAGAACTCGACGAACGCAGTCTCGGGGACACCTCCGTGATAGAGCACCTCCCGCACGGCGTCCGTCTGGCCCTCCCAGGGCGCGATCGCTTTCAAGCTCGGCGGGTTGGCCGTCGCGGCGACCCATTGCGAGATCGCGAGGTACGAGACGCCCAAGAGACCGACGTTCCCGTTGCTCCACTCTTGCGCGCCGGCCCACTCGATGGCGTCGTAGAAGTCCTCGCCATCCTCCGGGCTGAGCACGCTCGCCTCTCCTTCGGAGGCGAGGTAGCCGCGCACGTCCAAGTAGACGACCGCGTAGCCGAGGGGCACCCAGGTGGCCGGGTCGGGCGCCTCCCACGACGTCCACTCGCTCACCTCGATCGTGCCGAACTCGAAGCCTGGCAACGCCGCGTGCTCAATCGCTGCAGGATATTCGTCGGGCCCCCTGTCCTTCCCGTAGGCGGTCAGCATCATGATGACCGGAAAGGTTCCCTCGCTTGCCGGGCGGAGGACCTTGGCCGAAAGGCGCGTCCCGTCTCGAACGACCACGCCGACGTCGTCCTCCACGATCACGTCGTCACGGATGGATTCGATATCTCGGATGACCAGGGGTGGCCCGTCCTCCGTCCGAGTCTCCTCGCTTGCTCCGTCGCTGCTGCAGCCGAGAACAACGAACGCACAGACTGCACCCATCGCGACCACTGCCGTTCGCAGCCGAGCGCGCGAAACAGGCCAACCGCTGCCGAGGAGACGTTGCGCGCCCGCGCGCCAACAAGGTTCCGAAATCTCGTTCGTTGCTGTCTGCATGGGTCCGTCTCCTTCCATTCGATGTCTGCGGTGGACTGGTCTTTGCAGTTCGATCGACCTAATTATCTTGCATTTTTGGTTAGGTCAAACCAAAATACCAAGAGACTCATGGTCCATGCCTCCACCCAGAAGCCCCAGCGTCGCGCGCTCAAAACCAGGGCCCGCTTGATTCAGAGCGCGATCGAGGAGTTCGCCCAGAGGGGGTTCGATGGGGCCTCGACGCGCGAGATCGCCTTGCGGGCAGGCATGGCGCAGTCCGCCGTCCCCTATCACTTCGGGACCAAAGATATGCTCTGGAAGGCGGCGGGCGACGAGCTGTTCGGGCTCCTACGGGATCGACTCACCGCTCGGCTCGCCGGCTTAGAGGGTGTGGATGTGGTCACGACCGCACGGTTGCTGCTCACCGAGTTCGTCCGTTTCGCGGCCGCGCACCCCGAGCTCCACCGATTCATGCTCCAAGAGGGAACCGGACCGAGCGAGCGCCTCGAGTGGCTGGTCGCGAAACACGTCGCTCCTATGGACTCACTTCTCCAAGGCATGTTGCAGGGTATCGAGTCTGCTGGCGGACCGTCCCTCGGACCACCAAACCATGTCTTCTACGTTCTCATCGGTGCCGTCTCCACGCCGTACGCTCTCGCCCCCCAAGTCCGCCTAACAACCGGCCAGGACCCATGTTCGGAAGAGTACATCCAAACCCACACCGAGATGATCCTGCGACTGTTCATTCCGGAGCAGCTTTGACCGGAGCCGTTTCATGAAGTTCGAAGAAGTCTCGACGCTTCTGACGCCGGAAGGTCTTCCCTATCTGAGTGGGATGGAGCGACTAGCCGACGGAGTTCTTCACGTGGCGGTGCTCACGCGTATGCCCGAAGTGTCGCCCAAGATGGTGGGCCGGTGGTTCGGTGAGTACTTGCAAACCACCGCGCACTACAAGCGCTGGCATCCTCGCGACCACGTGTGGATGAAGTGGGAGGACAAGAAGCCAGGAACTCACGTGGGGGCGAAACACTTGGTGCATGAGTACATCGGGGGACGGCTGCGGAGACTGCGGATCACCTTCGTGCCTCCCGAAGACTTCTTTCAAGACGCGTTGGCCGGCACGCCCGACACGGTTGCGGTCTGCGGGTATGCGGGTCCCCTCGATCGACCGATCGACTTTGGGCCGGTGGTACACGTGGCTCTTCCGCGACGATGGGGGTGTGAGCTCCACAGCCGGTTTTGGCTTGGGCATGTTGCGTCGAGAGACCGCTCTTCTACGCTGCCGGCGGTCGCAAACATTCCTTGGGTTCGCCGCCGGCTCGCACCACTGTCCTTCGGCCGCGCTCTCGCAGTGCACTGCCACGAAGAGATGAGTGCGCTCGCCGGGTTCTTGCCTGATTTGTACGCGCCGGAAGCATGAGCCGGGCCTCCATCACCTCGAGGCTCTGCGTCACAACCCTGAAGACCGGCTGATCAAGCTTCATCGAGTGACAGTAACGGCAACACGGCACGCGCCAAGCGACGCGAGTCCGTGTGCCGTGAGCTCGACGAGACCTTGCGGGCCAGCCTGCCCAAGGTCTCGGCGGTGGGCATGTGTCCCACGTCAGCCCTTCCCTGCGTGGTCTCGGGTTCGATCTTGCCAGCTGACACAGCGGTTTCCCGAACCTGCTCTTCCTCGTGTTTTGATTCCGGTAGCTCGGGATCCGGTTTCCTCTGATTCCCCGTACTTGCCCGATTCGCATCGAAATCCGAAGTTTTCGATTCCCACCGCCTCCACCGATGAGCACTTGGAATCATCTTGCTTTGATCTCGGGTGCCGTGGTCAGGTGTTCGCGGACAGCGCGGCCGTCTTGTCCGCGGACACACCGCCGATCGATGCTATTTTGCCGCTCGATGGTGAAGCGCGCTGGTTTCCCGGTTCTCGTTTTCGCGCTGGCGATGTTTGTCACATCGGTGGGTTGCAAGACTTCGTCGACACCTGATTCTTCGCCGGGCCTTCGCGTTTCCTGCCCGGCGGGCGGGACAGCCACCATCGAGACATCACGTTGGCGCGCAGAGGTCACGCAACCCGACTTCGCGCTTCGCGTCGTGCGGCCGAGTGGTGAAGCATTGATCGAAACCTCGGAACCGCTCCGATTCACGACGGTCACCGGGCAGGAAAGCCCCTTCGACGAGGGGGTGGTCGCCCCGTGGACAGAGACGGGGACCGTCGCGAGCATCACGTGCGACGCGACCTCCCTGGATGTCGAGTTGAGCGCTGCTGCAGGCGATGCCCCGCTGATGATGCTCTCCTTCGCGAGCGACGAGGACCCGCGCGCTTTGCACATCGCCGCGCAGGTCGACCCTGGCGTTGGCGAGGGCATCAACCGAATCGGCATCGACCTCGTCCACACGAGCCACGATCGCTACTACGGAATGGGCCAACGCTACGAAGAAGCCGAGCACAGCGGCAACGAGCTCGTCGTGTGGACTGAGGAAGGGTGCAACTTCCAGTGCGTGGATGAGCTGCCAACGGGTGTTCCCATCCCTTTCTACCTGAGCTCGCGCACGTACGGCTTGCTGATCGACGATACTCGATTCAGTCGGTTCGACTTCGGCAAAACGGACCCCGAAAAAACGGCGATCGAGCTTTCTCACGACCGCCTCGAGCTACGCGTATTCGTCGGCGATGACCCACTGGATGTCATCGAAGCATACACACACTTTGCCGGACGGATCCCCGAGCTTCCGCTGCCCTGGGTGTTCGCACCGTGGATATCCGCGAACACGAAACACCGCGGCAACAGCCCCAACGCCGAGAGTCGGACGCGTGAGATTGCAGCGCTCATGCGCACCGAGCGCATTCCCACGAGTGGGATCTGGAACGAGGACTGGGCGGGAGGCGACGGGGAGTTTCTCTACTCCGAGGACTTCTACCTCGACGAGACCCACTACCCGGACTGGGCCGGCATGATCGACGACATGCACGCGCTCGGCTTCCGTGTGTTTGCTTACTTCCAGCCGTATTTGACCGTTGGCACGGAGGACTATCTGTATGCCGCGGACCGCGACTA